>NZ_JBGTZD010000008.1:0-118156 GCF_041807865.1 Moraxella sp. E33BD
CGAAATTTTGGGCGGTTGTGGTAAATTTATTGACAATTTTGATGATTTATTGGTATTTATGAATAATTCGCATAGAAAAATTAGCCATTGATTGCTATGATAGGGTAAATTGACTGGTAAGGGGGATTTATGAGCATCAAAACATACATGAACGAGGTGGGCGAGCAAGCCAAGCGTGCCTCTCGTCAGCTTGCAGCAGCGGATACCGCCACCAAAAACACCGCATTAAGTGCCATCAAGTCAGCGATGATTGCCAATCAATCCATCATCTTGGCTGAGAATGCCAAAGATGTGGCAAAGGGTAAACAGCAAGGATTAGATAGTGCGTTACTAGATCGCCTTATCATCAATGAGAGTCGTTTTGAGGCGATGTTGTCATCGCTAGATGATGTGATTAGCTTGCCCGATCCGATTGGTCAGATGAGCGAGATGAGCCATCGTCCAAGTGGTATTTTACTTGGTAAGATGCGTGTACCGCTTGGCGTGATTGGCATGATTTATGAAAGCCGTCCGAATGTAACGGTGGAGGCGGCAAGCCTTGCCATCAAGTCTGGCAATGCCATCATCTTGCGTGGTGGTTCGGAGGCGTTTTATTCTAATCAAGCCATCGCTAATTGTGTCAAACAAGGATTGGTATCAGCAGGACTGCCAAGCGAGGCGGTGCAGGTGCTAGAGACGACCGACCGTATGGCGGTGGACAGTTTGATTGGCATGTCAGAGTTCGTTGATGTGGTGATTCCACGAGGGGGTAGGGGGCTGATTGAGCGGGTCGCTAAGGGAGCAAAAGTGCCTGTGATTAAGCATCTAGATGGCAACTGCCACACCTATGTTGATGAAAGCTGTGATGTCAATATGGCAATCAAGGTCTGCGTCAATGCCAAAACCTCTCGCTATGCTCCGTGCAATGCGATGGAGAGCCTACTCATTCATGAGAACATTGCCAAGACAGTACTTCCCCAGATTTTGATGGCGATGAGTGCTGTTGATGAACAGATGGCGTTTTTTGTGTGTGAGCAGTCAATGGCACTACTGGCGGATTATCCGCTGAACTTGACGCTCGCCACCGAAGATGACTGGTATGCTGAATATCTCGCCCCAAAACTGGCAGTGAAAATCGTGGCAAATCTGGACGAGGCAATCTGTCACATCAACCACTATGGCAGTCATCATACCGATGTCATCATCACAGACAGCTACCCTAATGCCCAACAATTCATCCGTGAGGTGGATTCATCAAGTGTGATGGTCAATGCGTCAAGTCGCTTCGCTGATGGCTTTGAATATGGGCTTGGGGCGGAGATTGGTATCTCAACGGACAAAATCCACGCTCGTGGTCCTGTGGGATTGCATGGCTTGACTTCCCAAAAATGGGTGGTATTAGGGCATGGGGAAATCCGCCCTTAAGGTCGTCATGAACCTAAAAAAAGCGTGCATGACACGCTTTTTTTAGGTTGTGGACTGTGGATTAGTAGCCTTGTTGGCTAAGCATTTCATAGGCATCACAGCTGTTTTGGTATCCTGATTGACAGGCTTTGCCAAACCATTCTTTGGCGATGGCATAATCTTGGCTTACGCCTTGACCATTGTAATAGAGTACTCCGATATTCTGAGCAACTTTTGTATTACCTTGGGTGTGGGCTTGTGTATACCATGCTAGGGCTTCGGTATAGCTTTGGTTTACGCCCAGTCCAACAGCGTACATATTACCCAAATTATTTTGAGCATCTGTATGCCCTTGCTCGGCCGCCTGTCTAAACCATAAGAATGCCTGAGCATAATCCTGCTTGACACCTTCTCCACTAAGATACATATTGCCCAGATTATATTGAGCCTCTATATGCCCTTGCTCGGCTGCTTTTTTATACCAAAAGAATGCTTGAGTAGAGTCTTGTTGTATGCCCTGCCCATTATCATACATCATACCTAGATTATATTGAGCCTTGGTGTGTCCCTGCTCGGCTGCCTTTTTATACCAAGATACCGCCTGAGCATAATCCTGCTTGACGCCTTGCCCATTTGCATACATCACACCCAAATTGTTTTGAGAGTTTGCATCTCCTTGCTCGGCTGCCTTTTTATACCAAGATACCGCCTGAGCATAATCCTGCTTGACGCCTTCTCCACTAAGATACATATTACCCAGATTATGTTGAGCGTTTGCATCTCCTTGCTCGGCTGATTTGTTATACCACGCTAGGGTTTGGGCATAATCTTGGCTGACACCCTCGCCTTTGGCATACATCGCACCCACGATAGTTTGGGCTACAGCATCCCCTTGTTCGGCTAATTTTTTAAAAATAGCAAAGGCTTGCTCGTAGTTTTGGGTGTTTACATAAGACACAGCGGTGTCAAAGTCATCTGCCATCGCGGGTGTTGCCACACTTAAGCCTAATGCCAGTAGTAGGGCAGATAGGGTAGGTAATGTTCTCATCAGTATCTCCAGATAGCTAAATATCCGTGAGATGATACAGGATTTTGTTTTCTTTGGCAACAAAAAGGACGGAAAAACCATATCCGTCCTTTTTGTTTTGATTAAGTACAGGCTTTTGTTAGTATCTGATAGATACCACCATACCTACTAGCTATAATGATGACCATTACAGCCTGATTGGTCATTTGGTCGCTGTAGACTGTGGATTAGTAGCCTCGTTGGCTGAGCATTTTATAGGTGTTGCAGCCATCTTGGAATCCTAAATCACAGGCTCTGCCAAACCACTCTTTGGCGGCGGTATAATCTTGGTTGATGCCTTCGCCACTAAGATATAGCACCCCAATATTATGGGCGGCTTGTGCAACCCCTTGGGCTTGGGCTTTGTTGTACCACGCTAGAGCTTGGGCATAGCTTTGGCGTACGCCTTCGCCATTGACATACTTATTGCCCAAATTATATTGAGCTTCTGCAAGCCCTTGCTCAGCGGCTTTTGTAAACCAAGCCACCGCCTGAGCATCATTCTTTTTGATGCCCTGTCCGTTGTCATACATGACACCCAAACCATATTGAGCCCTTGCGTCCCCTTGATTAGCTAATTTTGTAAAAATAGGGAGAGCTTGCTTATAGTTTTGGGTGTTTAAATAAGACACAGCGGTATCAAAGTCATCTGCCATCGCAGGTGTTGCCACACTTAGACTGAGTGCCAGTAGTAGGGCAGATAGGGTGCGTGATGTTTTCATAATATGCTCCAAAAAATTGTGTTGATGTATGATATCTGATTTTGCTGTCTTTGGCAACTAAAAAGGATATAAGGAATGTCTGCCCTTTGTATTTGATTGAGTGTAGTCTGTGGGTTTGTTCTAGTTCGCCCAGCATTTCATAGGCGTCGCAGCCATCTTGGAATCCTAAATCACGGACTTTACCAAACCACTCTTTGGCGGCACATAATCTTGGTTTACGCCTTTGCCAATGGCATATAGCATACCCACAATGGTTTGAGACTGTACATCTCCTTGCTCGGCTGCCTTTTTATACCAAGAGAGAGCCTGCTCATAGTCCTGATTGATACCATCTTCACCACGATACATATTGCCCAGATTATATTGAGCTTCTACAAGCCCTTGCTTGGCTAATCTTTTAAAAATAGCAAAGGCTTGCTCGTAGTTTTTGGTGTTTAAATAAGAGGTAGCGGTGGCAAAGTCATCTGCCATCGCAGGTCTTGCCACGCCTAAGCCTAATGCCCGTAGTAGAGTGAATAGGATGCGTGATATTTTCATGATGTTCTCCAAAAAAGCGGTATGAGTATGATAGGGATTTTATTCTCTTGGGCAATAAAAAGACGGAAAAAAATCCGCCTTTTTATGGGAATAAACCAATCAATCCAAAAACGCAAAATGCTCAATATCCATCTTGGTCATGACTTCGCTTGGGGTGGTCATGGCGTTGGCGTGAGCATCGGTGCGTGGTAGAATTTTTTCAAAATAAAATTCGGCGGTCTGGGTTTTGGCAAGATAAAATTCGTGTGGCTGTTCACCGCTATTTTTCATCTTGTCAAAGGCAACCGCTGCCATGCGTGCCCAGTGGTAAGCCATCATCACATAGCCTGAATACATCAGGTAGTCATCAGAGGCTGCTGAGACGATGTCTCGGTCTTTGCGAGCAGCCAGTAGTAGGCGAGCAGTCAGCATATTCCACTCGGCACATAGCTTGGTCAAGGCCCAGACATATTGACGCATGTTCTTATCTAGGGCGTATTCGCTACACCATTTCATGATGCCTGCGGTATAGTCTCGCACGACCTTGCCACCACCGTGTAGTAGAACCTTGCGACCGAGCAAGTCTAGAGCCTGCACGCCTGTTGTTCCTTCGTATAAGGTGGCGATGCGTGCATCACGAGCGATGAGTTCCATGCCTGTTTCTTTGATGTAGCCATGTCCGCCGTAGATCTGTTGTCCGTGCTTGGCACATTCAATGCTTAGTTCGGTCAAAAACCCTTTTAAGATGGGGGTATAAAAACCCAGTTTATCATCCCATTTTTTAATCGCTGCTTCATCGTCTGCTACCACAGCATTCGCCAGATGGTCAGCATAGCGTGCCGAGTGATAAATCATCGAGCGACCACCTTCGCTAAATGCCTTTTGGATGAGAAGCATACGGCGAACATCGGCATGATGAATGATGGCGTCGCCTGCTTGCTCAGGCTCTTTGGCACCTGATAAGGCACGCATGGAGCGGCGTTCTTTGGCATAGGGCAGGGCGTTTTGAAATGCCAGCTCCATGTGAGCAAGCCCCTGAATGCCTGTGCCAATGCGTGCGGTGTTCATGTAAGTGAACATGGCTTTTAGCCCTTTGTTTGGTTCGCCAATCAGATAGCCTGTCGCCCCATCAAAATTTAGCACACAGGTGGCAGATGAAGAGATGCCCATCTTGTGTTCAATAGAGCCACAAGATACGGCATTACGCTCGCCCATTTTGCCATCGGCATCTACCAAGAATTTTGGTACGATGAATAGTGAGATGCCTTTGGTGCCTGCTGGTGCATCAGGTAGGCGAGCCAGTACGATATGAACGATGTTCTCGGTTAGGTCATGTTCGCCTGCACTGATAAAAATCTTGGTGCCTGTGATGGCATAAGAGCCGTCTTCGTTTGGGGTGGCACGAGTCTTCATCTGATTTAGGTCAGTGCCACATTGTGCTTCGGTTAGGCACATTGTTCCTGCCCATTCCCCTGAGATGAGCTTGGGTAGGTAAGTGGCTTTTTGGGTGTCATCGCCATATTGTAAGATGGTATTTACTGCACCAATAGACAATCCAGGGTACATCGCCCACGGCCAGTTGGCACTGCCCATCATCTCAGATTTGACCAGATTGAGCGACATGGGCAGATTCATGCCACCAAACTCTTCTGGATAAGAAATGCCCTGCCAACCCCCTTCAACGAAGGTTTGATACGCTTCTTTAAAGCCCTTTGGCGTGGTAACTTCGCCATCTTTAAAATGACAGCCTTCAGCATCTGCCGGCTGATAAATCGGTGCTAATACATTTTCGGCAAAGTCAGCAAAACCCTGTACAATCATATCCACCGTCTCGGCATCAGCACCTGCCCCATTTGGTAGATTTTGGTAGTGTGTTTGGTAATCAAACACTTCATTCATCAAGAACTTAATGTCTCTTACGGGTGCTTTATAAGTTAGCATAAGCAATCCTTGTTGGCTAAAATTGTAGTGAATAACTCATCAGCGATGCGTATCATCGCCATGTATGCACTATACAATAGATTTTTTAAATTGGCTTAATTTTTCTGTAATTGTTAATTTATTTTCATATAAAAGTTGGTTTTTTATAAATTAAAGTTATTCATACGCTATTTTTCTAATGCCACTTTGTCCAAATCCAATTGTGTGCCTGTCCACATCTCAAAGGCAAGTTTGGCTTGATGAATGAGCATGCCATAGCCGTCCAAAGTGCGTGCCCCTTGCTTGGCAAAATGTGCCAAGAATGCCGATGGCTTGCCATACATCATGTCGTAGGCGACACAAGCCTTTAGATTGGGTGATAATGATAATTGCTGACCTGTCGTGGTGGCACTTGTGGCATTGATGATGACATCGTAGTCAAAATCGCCAGTTGCCAGTGCATCTAGGCTCTGTGCGCCAATCATGCCATGGGGGGCGAACTCATCTTTTAGATTGGTTGCTTTTAAGAGCGTGCGATTAAAGAGAGTCAGAGTCGCCCCTTGTTCCATGAGTGGCAAAATCACGCCACGAGTTGCTCCGCCTGCACCAATGATGGCGATATTTTTGCCTTGCAAATCAACCTTTTGGGCGATGAGATCTGCCACCAAGCCACGCCCATCGGTGTTGTCGCCGTATAATTTGCCATCACGCAAGGCGAGCGTGTTCACGGCTTTTGCACTCTGAGCGTAGCTACTTAAAGCACCGCCATTGATGGGGCTACACAGCTCAAAGGCAACCTCTTTAAAGGGTAGGGTTACATTTGCCCCAACACCACCACCACAAAAAAAGGCTTCTACCACCGCACGAAAGCTGTCTGCATCAGTTGGGCAAAACTGACGGCGATAGCTGATGGCAAGACCTAAGCTGTCTGCAAAGGCGTGATGAATTTGTGGGCTTTTTGAGTGGCTGATGGGATTGCCGATGACGATAAAGTGTTGCATAAAAATCCGTATTGGTGGTTGTGATGGGTGAATAAAACAATGTGCTGTATTTTGTACTGTATTTTTGAAAAAATAGCAAATTTTTTAAAACTTAGGTACAATACCAGTCGTCTTTATTGATTCATTCATTATCATCAATCAGCCTATCAAAATCATGAGCCAAATCAGCCCACCTACTGCCAATCAGTCTCAGTCTAATAAGTCCAAACTGCCATATTTTTTGATGGTGGCATTCATCGCTTTGGCGATTGCACTGTTTTTGGTTTTTCGTCCTGTTCCATCAGACGAACAGCTTATCCGAGATGATGGCGAGCCTAAGCGATACGATCCTGTTGTCTATCAGACTGACACATGGAGCAGATTGCCCAAAAAACAGCTGGACTTTGAGGGCATCAAACGCCATCTGGGTACGACTGCCACCAGTGAGCAATCGCTGGATTTTTATGGCAATCATGCCACTAAATACCGCTTTACCACCAAAAGCGAACCACCTTTTTATGTCATTGAGTCTGAGGCGGTGCTAGAAGTGCTATGGTATTATGCCGCCCCAAAGGATAATGATGCTCAAAAGACAGCGAGTATAGATTATGCCCAAAAAGTCTATGCGATGATGGGTGCGTACGCAGGCGAAGAGGGTGAGCGTCTGGTAGCAGGTATGTTAAATCAGCCCAATCGGCTCTATGCGGCCAAAGTAGCGGGCGTACTGTCTGCCAACTGCACAAACTATCAATGTCGCATCATCTTTAACCGATGAGCGTAGATCATGACGATGGCATATTATGAGTTGCATGATGGGCGACTGACTAAGACGACTGGTGTGATGGACAGTCGAGCCTTGGCGTACGGCGATGGTTTTTTTAGCACCATGGGCGTGCATGACGGACGCATACTTTGTATTGATGGGCATCAAGATAGACTAACGCTGTCATCTGCTCGTTTTGAGCTGTCGCTTGATGTGAAGAGTGTGCTGGCGGTGTTGATAGATTTGGCAGTTCAGATGGGTGAGGGTGTCTTAAAGGTCATCATCACAAGAGATAGGCAGGCAGTGCGTGGTTATGGCTATGCTGATGGTCGTGCGGTGGTGTTGATAAAGTTGATGCCATCGCCCATTTATAGTGGCGTGTCTTTTTATGATGGCATTCCTTATCAGTTGGCAGGCGTGGCAGTGTGTCTGTCCGAGCGATTATCTCTTAGAACGAGCCGATTTTTAGGATTAAAGCTCATCAGTGCTCACGAGCAGGTGTTTATTCAGCGTGAATTGCACTGCCATCAGCAGCATGATTCAGCCATTATTGAGGGCTTGGTGGCGAGTGCATCAGGTGAGTGGGTCAGTGGTAGCATGAGTAATGTGCTGTATCATCTAGATGGCAAGTGGCATACTCCGCCTGTACAGGCGTGTGGTGTTGATGGGGTAATGCGGCGAGTATTGATGACCCAATACGACATTGCCGAGCGAGTGTTGCTTGATGAAGATTTGATGAACCTTGATGGTTTGGCGTTTTGTAATGCGGTGCGTGGTGTGATGCCGATATCTGCATTAACAATAAATAGTGTCGTACACCCATTAAAGATGAATGGTTTTTTTACAAAACTTTATCATCAAACGCACCCACACCAAGCCAATCATGATACAATAACGCTCATTTGATGCTATTTTTGATTATTGTCCCAGTTGTTATTACCCTGTAATCGTTGATATTTTCTGTTATATTAAGTCTGTAGCCAACTTTAGTCCTTGATAAGCCATTGACCACCATGACAAAATCGCCCAAGTCCACAAAAAAACTCAACTCAAAAAAATCTACCCCAAAAAGACCGACACGACACCGAAAAAACACCGCCAAACCAAAACAGGGTAAGGGGCTAAGATTGGTAAGTTTGGCTCTATTGATTTGGTGTGCGGTGGTTGTATATGCCAGCATTTTTGCCAAGTCTGATAGACCAGCAAAGATGCTAGATGTTAAAAAAGGCGATACTTATTATGGTTTGTTGGCGGAGGATAAGTGGCAAACTTCATCTCTATCATCTGGTGTACTTGCTAAGCTATATCTAAAACTGGCTGTACGAACACCGCTACAAGAAGGGGTTTACCAAATTCCTGCAGGGGCAAGCCTAAGGCAGGCGTTGAGTATCTTGGTGCAAGGAACAAAAGCCCAGACGGTCAAGGTGCAGATTATTGAAGGTAAGACCGTCAAAGATTTATACCACACCCTAAAAAACACTGATGGTATCACGCTTGAAGTTCTAACCCCTAGGGCAAATGGCTACTCGTGGGCAGAGGTACGCCGTGATAATGAAGCGGTATCAAAGGCGTTGGGCATTACTGCAGTCAATGGGAATTTGGAAGGTCAATTTTCTCCCAACACTTACTTTTTTGACCGTGGCACAACCGACCGCCAGATTCTCCAAAAACTCTATAATGACCAACAAAAAACACTGGCAGCGGCGTGGGAGAATCGTCAGCAGGGTCTGCCTTATAATAATAGCTATGAAGCACTCATCATGGCAAGCATTATTGAAAAAGAAACAGGGCTTGCTGATGAGCGACACAAGGTAGCAGCGGTGTTCATTAACCGCCTGCGTAAAAATATGCGATTACAAACTGACCCAACCATCATTTATGGGCTGTTTGACCGATATGATGGTAAAATTTACCGTTCTAACATTCAAGAAAAAACCGATTACAACACCTACCAAATCCATGGTCTGCCACCGACCCCCATCGCCCTTCCATCTAAGGTTGCCATTGATGCTGCCATGAATCCTGAGGCGACCGATGTGCTGTTTTTTGTGGCAACAGGAAAAGGTGGTCATAAGTTTAGCCGTACACTTGATGAGCATAATCGTGCTGTCGCTGAATATCGTGCAGCCATGGCAAAGCAAAGCCGATAACAAGTCAAGTTAGTGCAATCACATCACACGAGGATAAACCATGAATCATCTGCCAAAATTCATCAGCTTTGAGGGGACAGAAGGCGTAGGAAAGACCACTGCGATTGATGGGTTTTGTCATCATCTTGATACGCTTGGTATTGAGTATGTGCGTACTCGTGAGCCAGGTGGGGCGGATGTGGCGGAGGTCATTCGTGGTATCTTGTTGGACAAGAATAGCACCTTAAATGATGATACCGAGCTACTACTTATGTTTGCTGCTCGAGCCGACCATCTGCATAAGACGATATTGCCTGCCCTAGATGCGGGTAAATGGGTGGTATGTGATCGATTCATTGATAGTACGGTAGCGTATCAGGGCTTTGGTCGCTTTGGTGGTGATGAGCAGGCACTTGCTAAGATTGAGCTGATGATTGCTCATTTTGTACCCAGATTGCCTGATGTTACTTTATGGCTTGATTTGAATGTCTTAACAGGTATGCAGCGTGCTGCTAAGCGTAGCCGAGCTGACCGTTTTGAATCGTTGGATACGAGTTTTTTTGATAAAGTGTATCAAGGTTTGGCACATCAATACGCCAAATACCCTAGCCGTATTCGCCGTGTTGATGCCAATGGCAGTGTTGATGAGGTGGGTGAGCGTATCCGTCAGGCGATGGGGGATTGTTTTGGGGCGGATTGATCAATAGCCTATTTTTTTATCTAAAAATGCTTTTGGCTAAATTTTGTGCAATCGGATTTTGCATAACCAAATTTTGTGTAACTTTGTTACTGGGTTGGCAACTTTTTTACTAATAAGGATGACTTGACGGCTGGGCGTATTTTTAAGATACTGGGGCGTTTTTAAATCATGAAGACGGCTAAGAAAGGTTCTTATTTTGAGTTGATGTCGTCAGTAGGTGCCATCAAAAGAGGATAGTTAGATGCGTATATTTGTTAAGTCTGCTCTTGTGGGTGCGGTACTTTCTTTAATGGCAGCGACCCCCTATGTCTTTGTTGTGCCGTCTGCTCAAGCTGTGGTACAGGTGGACTTTGCTGATTTGGTGGAGCAAGTCTCAAGTGGTGTGGTGCGTGTCTCTACGACCAGATCTGTGAGTGAAGATGATATGATTAGCCCACAAGCTCGAGTGTTGCGTGAGCATCTGGGCGAGCGTGGGGTACTGCCTGCCATTGAACATGGGTTTGGCACAGGTTTTTTTATTACGACAGATGGTTATCTCTTAACCAATCATCATGTTGTCAAAGGGGCGGACAGCATTACCGTTACCCTAAATGACCGTACGGAGCTAGATGCGGTGCTTGTTGGTTCTGATGAGGCGTCGGACATTGCTGTACTAAAAGTGGCAGGGAGTCATTTCCCCGCCTTGGTCGCATCAAGCGATGAGGTGCGTGTGGGCGAGCCGGTGCTTGCCATTGGTTCGCCTTTTGGCTTTGATTATTCAGCATCGGCAGGCATTGTTTCTGCCAAATCACGCAACATGACTCCAGAGGCGACCACACCTTTTATTCAGTCAGATGTCGCACTAAATCAGGGTAATTCAGGCGGTCCTTTATTCAACAAAAAAGGTGAGGTGATTGGTGTCAATTCACACATCTTTAGCGATACAGGTGGTTATATGGGTTTGTCGTTTTCCATACCCATTGATACTGCCTTGCATATCTATGAACAATTAAAAAATCATGGCAAAGTACGCCGTGCTGCGTTGGGGTTGGTGGTGCAAGATGTCGATCGTAATTTGGCATTGATGTATGGGTTGGCACGACCACAGGGGGCGTTATTAACCCGTGTGTTGGCAGACTCACCTGCAGAAGAAGCAGGGCTTCGGGCGGGGGATCTGGTGCTTGCTTTTAATGGCAAACCCATCGCACACGCTGCTGAATTATTAAATCTGTTTAATCGTGCCAAGCCACAAGATCATTTTAATCTTACCTATCAAAGAGGTAATCAAAAATTTGTCGCCAAAGGCATATTCGCTGAAGCACCCAGCGATGTCTCGGCAGGTGGTAAACACCAAAGCCAAGGCGTAAAACTAGGGCTTCGTCTAAAAGAGCTAACCCCTGCCGAACAGCGTCTTTTAAATGGTGTTGGCGTGGCAGGTGGGGTGGTGATTACTGCGGTCAGCCCAATGGGTCTTGCAGCACGCGCAGGCATACAAGCAGGCGATGTGATTCTTGCTTTGAATAATCAGCCAACCACCAATGCTGATGAGATGGCGGTTGCTGTACAAAGCCTGCCAAAACAAGGCATCGTCCCTGTGCAGTTCATCAGACAAGGCACGCCTGCCATCATCGGTATGCGTATTGATTGATATAAAAATTTGCAAAATAAATCTAAAAAAATCCATCAAAAGCTAAATTAAGTATGATAAACTAGGCTTATTTTAGTGATTGATTTTAGTAATTGTAATTGGCTTTATTATGACAAAGACAGATATTTATCAGGACATCAAATCAAAATTAAGAGGTTCTATTACAGCACTGGTTACGCCGATGACAGCAGATGGTGCGGTGGATTATGATGCACTTGCCAAACTTATTGATTGGCAGATTGATGAAGGGACGCACGCATTGGTTGCTGTTGGTACGACAGGCGAATCGGCAACTTTGTCAATGGATGAGCATATTGCAGTCATTCGTTTTTTTGTGAAGTATGTAGCAGGTCGTGTGCCTGTGATTGCAGGAACAGGGGCGAATAACACCCTTGAGGCAATTGAGCTGACTACTGCTGCCAAAGAAGCAGGTGCAGACTGTGCGTTATTGGTTGCCCCTTATTATAATAAGCCAACCCAAGAGGGTATTTATCAGCATTATAAGGTCATCAGTGAGGCGGTGGATATTCCGCAGGTGCTGTACAATGTGCCAGGTCGCACCATCGTGGACATTAGCCAAGAGACGGTTGAGCGGTTGATGACGCTACCAAACATTGTTGCCATTAAGGACGCTACAGGCAGCGTAGAGCGTGGAGCATCATTGGTCAAGGCGGTCGGTGAGCATATGGTGGTATTGTCAGGCGATGACCCAACAGCATTAGAACTCATCAAGCACGGTGCTAAGGGCAACATCTCGGTTACTTCAAATGTCGCACCTAAGGCAATGAGTCAGGTGTTTGAATTGGCATTGGCAGGCGACTTTGAGCAAGCGACCAAAATTCATGATATCATTAAACATCTACATAAAGATTTGTTCTGTGAATCAAGTCCGCAGCCTGTCAAATATGCCCTGCATAAGATGGGCAAGATTGATACAGGTATTCGCCTGCCACTTGTTTGGTTATCAAAGCAAAATCAGCTTGTTATTGATGAAGCATTAAAAAAAGCAACTGTACTTTGATAGACGCTCAGACAGCAACTAAAAAAGGTTAAACTATGAATATGATTAAAATGACAACAGCTGTTATGCTTGCTGTGGTAGCAACGACAGGCTGTACAAGTATCAAGGACTTGCTAAGTAAGCGTGATGATGGCAGTCTGCATTATCAAGCCAGCCAAAAACTACCACCCATCAAACTACCAGCGAACCAACAGACCGCCGCATTTACCCCTTTGTATCCCATCCCAAATCAGCAAGGCGATACAGGCTTTAAAAATGCAGCAGGTAAGCAGTTTGAATTGCCAAAGCCACCCACCCAATCTGCCCAATAACCGTTTGGTCTGATTGCGTATTTTAAATCTTAATTTTTACGAGAGTCGCCATGAAAAAACAAGCCCTGCTATATACTGGTAAAGCCAAGTCTGTGTATGAGACGGAGCATGAGGATTATCTGATTTTGCATTTTCGTAATGATGCATCCGCATTCAATGGCGAAAAAATCGCCCAACTTGACCGCAAAGGCAGAGTGAATAACCGTTTTAACGCATTCATCATGCAAAAGCTGAGCGAGGCAGGGATTGAGACGCATTTTGAGCGTCAACTGTCGGATGATGAGGTATTGGTCAAACGCCTAAAAATGATTCCTGTGGAGTGCGTGGTGCGTAACTATGCTGCCGGTGGTCTGATGAAGCGTTTGGGGCTAGAAGAAGGCTTGCCACTGTTGCCACCGACTTATGAGCTGTTCTACAAGGATGATGCCTTAGGCGACCCAATGCTCTCAGAGTCAACCGCCATTGCTTTGGGTTATGCCACTGCTGATGAGCTTGAGCAGATGAAGACGCTGACCCATAAAGTCAATGAGGTGCTGTCAAAAATCTTTGATGACGCAGGTTTGTTGCTTGTCGATTTTAAACTGGAGTTTGGTCTGTTCCATGGTCGCATCGTGCTTGGCGATGAGTTTTCTCCAGATGGCTGTCGTCTGTGGGATAAAGAAACCAAGAAAAAATTAGACAAAGACCGTTTCCGTCAAGGGTTGGGTGATGTTGTTGAAGGCTACGAAGAGGTTGCCTTGCGTATCGGTGTGCCTTTGGAAGGTTAATATAAAAACCCAAGTTGTCTTGGGTTTTTCTTTTGGTATAGCCCATTGCTATTAGCAATGTGGCATTGACCATTGACACATTGTTTGGCACATAGGTGGCGGATGTATAAGTTCATCGGATATATTCCAGAGAATGATTTAGAAAAAGTCAAGACTGCTGTATTTAATGCAGGGGCAGGGTGCTTTGATGGATATAGCCACTGCTCATGGCAAATCTTGGGCATGGGTCAGTTTAAGCCTTTAAAAGGGGCGAAACCTGCCATTGGCGAGATTGATAAAATTGAGTATGTGAGTGAATGGAGGGTTGAGACGATTGTCCCTAATGACAAGCTGTCTGCGGTCGTTGCTGCTTACAAATCTGCTCACCCCTATGAAATGCCTGCTTATGATGTATATGAATTGGTGGAAATATAGCCGAATGTGCCAAAAGCAAATGTATCTAAGATGACAATAAAGCAGTCTGCATGGATTGTGTAGTAAAACACCCATACTTAAAGCAAGTATGGGTGTTTTACTACAAAGCCTAGATTACTCTTCTATGCGACTCATGCCAGATACGCTCCAGTAGCCCCTTGGCAAGCGAGTGCCACGACCAGCTCGCTTGCCCATGTAGTCGGCGATGTCGGCAGGCTTGATGGTCAAGATGCGTTTGCCTGCATGGATGGCTAAGCTGTCTGATGCACTTAAGCTAACTAAACTGATGAGCGTCTCGCCGTCTTGTTGTTTTAATCCCATGATTTTATTGCCTTTGCCTTTGGTTAGGCTTGGCAAATCGGATAATTCAAACACAAGTAAATGACCGGTACTAGATAAGGCAGCAACAAGTGTGTCATCTTTTTTGATGGTGTTGATGGGCAGCAGGGTGGAATCAGACAGGTTGATGATGGACTTACCTGCCTTTTGATTGGTTTCAAAATTACCAAATTGTCCAACAAAACCATAACCTGCCGAGCTTGAAAGCAACACTTTGTCGTCTTTATTACCAAACAAAACCTGCTCAATCTTCGCTCCTGCCGGTGGGTTTAGCATACTGGTGATAGGCTCACCCTGTCCACGAGCAGACGGTAGGTTGATGGTATCTAGGGCGTAACTACGCCCTGTGCTATCAAGTAAGATGAGTCTGTCATTTGTTTTACCCTGTGCTGAGGCTTGATATTCATCGCCTGAGCGATAGTTTAGTGTACTGGTATCAATGCCATGACCTTTTGCCATGCGAATCCAACCTGCTTTTGATAGTACAACCGTTACCGATTCGCTAGGTACAAGTTCGGTCGCTTTTAGGGCAGTGGCTTCATCTCGCTCGACCACAGGCGACATACGAGCATCGCCGTGTTTTTTCATGTCTTCTGTCAGTTCATCAATGAGTAGGGCGGTCAGACGCTTTGGATTGGCAAGCTGTTCGGCGATGATGGCTCGCTCTGCTTCAAGGGCAGCTTTTTCAGCATTGAGTTCTATTTCTTCTAGCTTGGCAAGCTGACGCAATTTGATGTCCAAGATGGCATCAGCCTGTATGTCGGTTAGACCAAAGCGACTCATTAGCTCAAGTTTTGGGTCGTCTTCGGTGCGAATGATGTGAATGACTTCATCAATATTTAGGTAGACAATCAGTAGACCTGCTAAGATGTGCAAGCGTTTATCAATCTTCGCCAAGCGATGCTCAAGACGGCGAATCACCACGCCACGACGACAGTCTAGCCACTCAGATAAGATGTCTTTTAGGTTTTTGACTTGTGGTTTGCCATTGACACCAATCACATTCATGTTCACTCGAAAGCTGGTTTCAAGGTCGGTCATGGCGAACAAGTGGTTCATGATTTTATCAATATCTAGTCTGTCTTTTTTAAATTCAAGCACGATGCGACAGGCATTCTCGTGGTCAGATTCATCATTGATGTCATTTATCCATGGTAGTTTTTTGTCTGTCATGAGCTTGGCAATTTGTTCGATGACTTTATTGCCTGAGACCTGATATGGCAGAGCGTCAATCACAACGATGTTTTTTTCTTTTGGGTTGATGTGATAGGTGGCACGCATCTTATAGCTACCACGACCTTGTTCATACATACTGATAAGCTCATCTTTTGAGGTGATGATTTCAGCACGAGTTGGTAGGTCAGGGGCGATGAGTGTCTTGCATAGCTCACGCACGGATAGATTTGGGTTTTTTAGTAGCTTGATGCAGGTCTTAACCGTCTCAACGAGATTGTGCGGCGGGATATCGGTTGCCATGCCGACAGCGATGCCTGTTGTGCCATTTAGTAGAATGTTGGGCAGGCGTGCAGGTAGTGTGGCTGGTTCTTTTAAAGAACCATCAAAATTATCCACCCAATCTACCGTGCCTTGTTCAAGCTCAGATAGTAAAGTTCCTGCATAGTCGCTCATCTTAGCTTCGGTGTATCGCATGGCGGCAAAAGATTTTGGGTCGTCAGCAGAACCCCAGTTGCCTTGACCGCTAATCAAAGGGTAGCGATAGCTAAAAGGCTGTGCCATAAGCACCATTGCTTCATAGCACGCCGAATCGCCATGTGGGTGGTATTTACCCAACACATCGCCGACAGTACGAGCGGATTTTTTGGGTTTGGCGGTGTGCTTTAATCCAAGTTCGCTCATTGCGTAGACGATACGGCGTTGAACTGGTTTTAGTCCATCAGCAATGTGTGGCAAAGCTCTATCCATGATGACATACATGGCGTAATTTAAGTATGCCGATTCGGTAAATTCAGCAATGGAGCGAGTGTCAAAGTTGGTTTGGTTGTCTGTGGTCATACAAAAAAGCGGTCATTGTAATCAAAAAATAACCGCTATTTTAACAAATTTTTACTAACTTTGCTTTAAAATCATCTAAGCCCAGACAGCCTTATGGGCTTTTTGTGGGGTAAATCCATCTTAAGCTGATGTTAATTTTAGATGATATCTAGCCCACGCCAGCAGGTCTGATGATAAGCACTGTCCCAAAATAGCCATTCTAGTTTGGCGGCATAAGTATAGGCGGTTCGCATCTTACTCAGTGTATCGGCATCGGCATGGGTGGCAACCTTATCAATGACTGCAATCACTTGATTGACTGCCTCATGAAAATCCTCGCCTGCATAGGTATCAATCCATGCTTGATAGGGGTTATTTGGGGCGGATTTGTCGTAGATGTCTTGTCCAACTTTGGCATAAATCCAAAAGCATGGCAATAAACTTGCCAATACCACAGGATAACTGTCAGCATAAGCACTGGCGATGAGATAGGAGGTGTAATGATGACAAGCCAGCGTTAAAGGCGTGTTTAAAAAATCCTCACGGCTGATGCCAAAACTTTGCATGAAGCCATCATGTAGTGAGCGTTCAACCACAATGGCAACTTTGGCAGCCTCGCTAAATAAAATCACCTCATCAGCTTCGTAGGCTTTGGCAGCACACACCGCTAAAGCGCGACCGTAGGCGAGCAGATAGTGGGCATCTTGGATGACATAATGGCTAAAAGCCTCTGTAGATAGCGTGCCTGCTGCCAGCTCTTGATTAAAAGGCAAGTTTAAGGTGGCTTCGTACAAAGCCTGATTTTCTTGCCACAGGGTTTGGCTAAATGGTTGCATGACCTTCCTGTCGTTGATTGGTTAAGGGGGATGCGGTGGGCGTAAAACCCACCAAGAACTAAAAAAACAAGATGGCTTGGTTTTTGAAGGTTGAAATTTAGGCAACAAAAGCTGCTTCTAGGCGTTTGGCAAGCTGCACATCTCGGTTTCTTACCGCACCACGCTCAGGATTGCCAATGCGTACCTTTAAGGTGGTGTAGCAATTTTCCCACTGTGGGTAGTGTTCTAGCTCTTGGGCGTGGAATGAGATTTTTACAATGAATGCCACCACAGTAGCAAAATCATTAAATTCATAGGTGCGTACCAAGCTATGACCTTCTAGTTGCCAGTTAGGTAGCCCTTCTAATTGTAGGGAGACTTGGTCTGAGGTAAGACTACTCATGAGATTCCTTCGTTAAAGGTGTGATAGAACTGTTTGTTAGTTTAGCATATTTCATCGCAAATGCGAGCAGATTTTTTGACGGAATGTGTTGGCATAGGGTTGGTTGAATATCATCAATCCGCCTTGATTTTCCTTGTCTGATTTAGCCCAACTTACTTTTTAAATGACAAAATAACATGGCAGTCATTAAGGCATCATTGAGTGAATCGTGTGCAGGCAAGATGGGAATCTGATAGGCTTGCAAAAGCTCGGTTAAGTGCCGTTTATCAATCGGTAAATCGCTGTTTTTATTGGTTTTTTGTCTAAGTTTTTGGTCAAGTTGGGTAACATCAATGAGCGTGTTGGGTAGTTTTTTGCCGAGCCTTGGTTTGATTAAAGCGTTAATGAATTTAGCATCCATACTGGTACAAAAGCCGATAATGGGGCGAGTGCCGATAAAGGGCAATAAACACGCTATCATCTCATCGGTACTGACACCATTTTTGACATCACAAGGGCGAAGGTGATGGACGATGATGCTGTTCGTGCTTGGCATGATGGGTGGACGGCAGATGATGGATAGGGCATTTGCTGTATCAATGACAAAGGTGTCATGAGCCTTTGATATTTTGACCGCACTAATACTTAGTATGTGATGGTTTTTTGGGTCTAATCCTGTCAATTCCAAATCCAGACATACCCATTCATCAGCAGGCGGTTTTCCAGTCAAGTGGGCGGCTAGATGAGCATATTTTGGGTCTTTAGATTGAGACGATTGACCGCCTAGTAGGTTGTTTAAAAAATCAAACATGACGCTCTCCTATCCCACAAAGACATCAAGCCGATAATGACGAGTGATGAATCCTTTAAAATATTTGACCACTGACAGGCTTTCTTTGAGTAGGTCTCGCTCTAGTGATGATAAGGTATTTGGATTGACCTTGCGAGCAGACTTATCATCGGTGGTTAGGGCAACTTCAAGGCGTTTTGATAAAAAGAATTCTAAGGCTTCGATGAGATTTTGGGCGGTTTTATCATCAATGGCTTTAAGCGAAGATAAGTGCTTTAGGCGTAGTCGGGTGCTGGTTTCATCAATGCCATATTCTAGGGCAAGGCTACGCACGCCGTGTACGACGGGAAAGATGCCTGCTTTTTTTAGGTCAATGTCGCTGTCTGCACCGCCTGTAAATTTTTGCCAAAAAGTTGCTCCGCCTGCCATCTGAATGGTCGGTGCAGCAAAGCGGTTGATAAAATTGGTGTGGGCGTGTTTGATGGCGTGTTGCCAATGTGATTTTAATTCGGTAAATAATGTCGTATCGCCACACACAGGGTGGGCGTCTATTAAGGTGGCAAGATGAACCATAGATTCACCGTTGGGCGTAGCAACCCATGTGGTTACTTGAGCCTTAAAGTTGCTAAGTGACTGTCGCCAAGTGTCATGGCTCATCATGATACCACCATCGCAGTAGGGATAGCCTAGTTGATATAAAGCATCATTAAATGCACGAGCATGGTTTGGTAAGGTGTCATCAATAAAACCATCACGCACAATCAGAGCGTTGTCTTGGTCGGTACGCATGACCTGCTCGCCACGACCTTCTGAACCCATGACAATCATACAGCTATTAGCAATGATGTGAGATGGGGCAATCAATTGCCATACCTTGGCAAAGACATGGGCGTTTAGGCTCTGGACGATGCGACCGATAACATGGATTTTCATGCCACTTTGGTTTTGATGACGGATAAATTTGCCAATCATCTCTACACCAAGAGCCACCTCGTGCAGTGTTGTTGCTTGGTCAATACGCTGTGTGATGAGTTGGGATTGATTGGTCAGATAATTTAAAAGCTCGGTCTGCCCAATCACGCCGATGATATCTCCCGTATCATTGACGATGGGCAGGCGGTGTATTCGCTTGCCAATCATGGTGATGAGTGCTTCGCTTAAATCGTGCGTCTCGTGAATGGTGGTAAGTTTAAATTGGCTGTAGGCACAGACAGGCGTACTGGCAAAGTCCGTCTTATCCATGATGGCACGGCAGACATCAGCTTGGGTGAATATTCCTGTGCCATGCTCACTACTGACCAAAATGTGCTTGGCATCAACTGCCATCATGGCACAGGTGGCATCATACAAGGTGGCGTTGGCATCGATGAAATTTGGCTGTTTGATGTGTTCGCCAATACTCATCACACTGCGATAGAGCATCTGTTGGTTTTGGTGGTGAGCAAGGCGAGCTTCTTGTTTGGATTTACGGGTGGATAGGTCATCAAACAGCAAGGTTCGTAAGTGGTCATTATGTTCGCTGATTTTATTGATGGTTGCCCCATCTAAGCGATACAGCAGGCTTTGTTCTTGGGTGATAACCTTAAACAATGCTCCGTTTTTATCCGCAAGACCAAACCAATCACCCATGTTTAAGCCTGCTATTAGCTCGTCATCTTGGTACTGGGTCAGCTTGCCCTTGATGACGATGAATAAATCGCCACGCCATTCATCATTGATGGCGGTATTTTCGGGTAAATAGACGATTTGGCTTTTTTTGGTGAGCGACTTTCGTTCATCGTCAGTTAGGACATCAAACGGTGGGGCGAATAGGTGGTTTAATGCATGATTCATCACGACCTCCTTGTGTTGATTCTAGGACTGCTTGAGTGATTTGATTCATCAAGCCAAATGCAGTAGCGACTGGTATTCGGGGTGTTTTTGAACATAGTGTGCCACAAAGCTACAAGCAGGCACAATTTTCTTGCCTTGTACTTGGGCGTAGGCTAGGGCGTGCTTGACGAGTGCAGTGCCGATGCCACGACCACCAAGAGCGTTTGGGACGATGGTGTGGTCAAAGATGATTGTCTCGCCTGTATCAACATAGCTGATAAATGCGGTCAAGCCGTCAATGGTGGTTGTAAAGCGATGGTTGTCGGTGTCGTGTATGATGTTTGTCATGGTCTCTGGTCAGATTGATGAGATGAAATAAATGAGTTGTTTAGCATAAGAAATTTTATGCAGATTGTAAATAACATTCGTACAAAGATTGCAGATTGTTTTTGTTAATGCTTGGCATTAGGGTGTCTCATTTTAGACTGTATGGTGTTGTACGGTCGGTTGGCTGTGCCAAATTAGGCATCCCAATGCTTGGCATAATCCACCAAGAATTTTTTAAAGGTGATGACCGCAGGGCTGGGTGAACGATGCTTGTGAGTGTACAGTAAAAACTTTCTTTCTATCGTGGGGTTTTTAATCGGTATCATGGTCAAGTTGTGCTGTTCTACCCAAGTTTTGGCATAAGTTAAGGCAAGGGTAATGCCAAGTCCCATTTTGGTCATACCAAGAGCAGTGGACAAAAAATTGACCTCATAATCGGCACGAAATAACCGCTCGGATAAATCAAGTGGCAAGGCGTTGCGGATTTGTTCAGCAAAGGCAGATTGTAGGGTGATGAGTTCGCCTTGTGGAATATCGCTCCAATCTAATTCATCATGACCACTTAAAGGGTGGTCTTTTTTGATGATTAAATAAAACGGTGAAGCGAACAGCTCTGTCGCTACAATGTCATTGCTAAACGGATATTCAGGACCGATGCCAATATCGGCATCTAAAATCTGCACACGATCCATGACCTCGCCAATACCACAATCAATAAGGCTAACTTGAACATCTGGATGGATTTTTTTAAATTCCTTGATAAGCTCAGGCATGATTGTGGCGGCAAGTTGCTGGCTGGCTGCTACTCGTACTTTGCCTTGATGAAAATCCTTTAAATCATAGATTTCATTATTCAGCAGCCGCATATCATCTAGCACTTTTAAGGCATAGGGTAGCAGTCTTGTGCCACCTTCTGATAGATGTAATTGACGAGTGGTGCGGTCAAATAGCGTGATGTCAAGTTGGCGTTCCATCTCTTTAATTAGACCACTCAACGATGACTGTGTCAGATGTAGCTCATCGGCGGCTTTGGTAAAGCTTTTGTGGCGAGCCACAGCAATGAAGGCGTTAATCTGGCGAAAGGTAACATTCATAAACTAATCCGTATTATCGTCATTATTATAAAAAATTATAAAAATCCAAATTATTGTAAAATCCAATAAATAAAGCAAAAAACCCATTTGTAGATTTGCAGTGCTTATTTTATGATAATCACAGCTGGCTTTCAATTGATTGCAAGTATTCTTCATGGGATTTTAGCCAGTTTTTCATTAACAAGCAAGGGATTATTATGGCAGATTTATTTGAAAATCCAATGGGGCTAGATGGTTTTGAGTTTTTAGAGTTTTCAAGCCCACACCCAAATTTTTTAGAGCCAATTTTTGAGAAAATGGGCTTTACCGAAGTGGCTCACCACCGCTCAAAAGATGTCTCACTTTATCGTCAAGGTGGCATCAATCTTTTGGTGAACCGCACCAAAAACAGTCAGGCTTATTACTTTGCCCAAGAGCATGGGGCGGGTGCCTGTGCGATGGGTTTTCGTGTCAAAGATGCACGATACGCCTATAATCGTGCCATTGAGATGGGTGCTGAACCTGTAGAAGTACCGACCAACCCAATGGAGCTTCGCTTGCCTGCCATCAAAGGCATTGGCGGTTCATTGATTTATTTTATTGACCGTTTTGAGGGTGATAATACCATTTATGATATTGATTTTGAGTTCATTGAAGGGGTGGATAAAAACCCTGTCGGCTTTGGCTTTAAAGTTATTGACCATCTAACGCATAATCTATATCGTGGTCGTATGGACTATTGGTATAATTTTTACCAAAAATTCTTTAACTTCCAAGAAATTCGCTACTTTGATATCAAGGGTGAATACACAGGTTTGGCAAGCCGAGCCTTAACCGCTCCAGATGGTAAAATCCGCATTCCTTTGAATGAAGAATCCAAGCAGGGTGGTGGTCAGATTGAAGAATTTTTGATGAAGTTTAATGGCGAGGGTATTCAGCACATTGCGTTCTTGTCGGATAACCTGATTGAAAGCATTGACCAGCTTCGTGCAGCAGGCGTGCCACTAGCGACCGCACCAAAAGATACTTATTATGAGATGCTAGAAGAAAGACTACCAAATCATGGCGAGCCTACATCAGAGCTTCAAGCTCGTGGCATATTGCTAGATGGCACCACCGAAGATGGTACGCCACGCCTGCTATTACAAATTTTCTCTGAAACTTTGATGGGTCCTGTGTTCTTTGAATTTATCCAGCGTAAGGGCGACTACGCACAAGGCTTTGGTGAGGGCAATTTTAAGGCACTCTTTGAGAGTCTTGAGCGAGACCAGATCCGCCGTGGGGCATTAGAAGTGCCGGCAGAATCATTGTGATAAGCTGTTTAATTTTTTGTCAGTCAAACTTTTTATCCATCTTAGGCTGATTAAGTACAGTTGGTTATTTTTATAAAGTTTGATTGGCACTAAAATGTTACTTTCAATGACAAAAAGCAGGCAGTGTTTTGTGATGGTAAATCATGCAAAAAACCGTGATTGGCAACTGTGCTAAAAACATGGTTGGCGGATATGGTTGAAAAATACGGCTCGCTTTTTAAAGGGTTTAAAATTGGTTAGGCTTTAGATAAAGCCCATCTTAGATAAAGGAATAGACTATGGCTCTAACTCAAGGCGTACACCATGTCGCCTATCGTTGTCGTGATGCCAAAGAGACAGTAGAATGGTATCAAAAGCACCTTGATATGGATTTTGTGCTTGCCATCGGTGAGGACAAAGTTCCTTCCACAGGCGAGCCTGATCCTTATATGCACATTTTTTTGGATGCTGGGGGTGGTAATATTTTGGCGTTTTTTGAATTGCCAACTCGCCCAGAGATGGGTAGAGATGAGAACACACCTATTTGGACACAGCATTTGGCATTAAAAGTAGATAGCATGGAAAAACTACTTGCCACCAAAGACAGGCTAATCAGTGAGGGCATTGATGTACTAGGTCCAACTAATCACACCTTGTTCCACTCTATCTACTTTTTTGACCCCAATGGACACCGCATCGAGCTTGCCTTTGATGTAACCACAAAAAAGCAATCAAAAGCGTTAGATAAAGTCAAATGGGACATGCTAAACGAATGGGCGATAACCAAAAAAGCACCCAAGCATGCCAGATGGGTGCATGATGGCACAGAACCGCCTGAAGTATAACGCATAAAAACCGTTTATTTTAAAGTATACTGATACAATAAATAGACGGTTTGTTTTTGTAAATTTAAGGAAAACCGATGAAATTAGCCACCCTAAAAACTGACAGCCGAGACGGTCGCCTAATTGTGGTTAGCCGTGATTTGAGTCGTTATCTTGAGCCAGAAATTAGCACACTGCAATCAGCTCTTGACGATTGGGGAGTGCATAAGCCTACCCTACAAAAACTCTACGATGAGCTAAACGCATCAGAAGTTGGCAAGCCCTTTGATCAAAACGCTTGTCATTCACCATTACCAAGAGCATACCAGTGGGCAGACGGCTCTGCTTATCTTAACCATGTAGAACTGGTACGAAAAGCTCGTAACTCAGAAGTGCCAGTCTCTTTTTATGATGACCCACTCATGTATCAAGGTGGCTCAGACAGTTTCATCGCACCAACAGATGATATACTTGCCAAAAAAGAGTGGGGTATTGACTTAGAGGCAGAAGTGGTAGTGGTGGCAACTGACTTACCGCTTGGGGCGAGCCAAAAGCAGGCAGAAAAAGCCATCGCCTTAGTTGGGTTGGTTAATGATGTTTCTTTGCGTCATCTTATCCCTGATGAGCTTGCCAAAGGTTTTGGTTTTGTGCAGTCTAAGCCTGCTTCGGCATTTAGCCCTGTGTTTGTAACCCCTGATGAATTGGGCGATGCTTGGGTGGATAATAAGGTGCATTTGCCCTTAAATGTAGAGATTAACGGCAAGCCATTTGGTTGCCCCAATGCAGGCGTGGACATGACATTTGATTTTGCACGCTTGCTTAGCCATCTTGCTAAAACTCGTGAAATTGAAGCAGGGACGATTGTCGGCTCTGGCACAGTATCCAACAAACAAGGCAATCTATATGGCTCATCGGTAGAACAAGGCGGTGTAGGTTACTGCTGTATCGCTGAAGTGCGTATGTATGAGACCATTGAAAATGGTAAGCCTAGCACAGAGTTCTTGGATCATGGCGACACTGTCAAAATCTATATGAATGACAAAGATAGTAATAGTATTTTTGGCGAGATTGTTAATACAGTGAAGACCGATTTTTAACATTGGTTTTAGTCATTGGATAGAAAACAAGCCTGTACAATCATTTGGTTGTACAGGCTTTTTATGATTGGGTTTTTGTGATATGGTGATGCTAAATTTTTAAAGAGATGCTCGATTGGCAAATCGTTGGTGCTTGTGCTATTGGTCTTAGTTTTTTGTGTTTTTGTTATTACTAGTTGGCAAGCACAAGGCTAATAATAAAAAGCAAGAAGATGAAATATCAAAACCGAAGATAATCATTCCTTATTGGTAATTTATAATTGTCGTGTTGCTTTGTTCTGGATTGCTGATTGGTCTGGGTAATGGTGTTCAAAATACGCTAATGAGTGAATTTATGCTTAATTTTTGTGGCAAATATACCAAGCAATTAATGCCCCATTATGTCTTATCGCTTCAACCTTGTGTTTTATTTGGTTTTGTTATTACTTTTTTTATTAAATCAGAATGGATTTTGTCAAGTTTGTTTTTGTTTGGCTTTGTTGTTTTGGTCTGCGGTATTTTGGGAGCTTGGATAAATTGTCATGACACACAAGATAAATACAGAGCATAAGTGCTGATGGTTAATAGGCAAATCAATAGCTTGTACAAACAACCGTATGATTTTCATTGAATTATGCGGTTGTTTTTGATTATAATGACTGCTGATCATAAGTGATGACTAGGGCAGATGAGCTGTCATCATATGGCAGTAAGGAATTTTTTTATGAGTAAGCAAGCCCCCCTTTTACATTTAACCCCCAAACAAGCCGTACTGATTGCCATTATTGTGGTGGCGGTGCTTGCCTTGACGATGATTCAACTCGGCTTTGTGCCATTGTTATCGCTACTGATTGTTATCTTGGGTTTGATGATATTTGGACTGACCAAAGGCGTCAAATTTGAAGCAATGCAAGATAAGATGATAGGTGGGGTCGCCACAGGAATGGGGGCGATTTATCTGTTTTCTTTCATTGGGCTTTTGGTTTCTGCTTTGATGATGAGTGGGTCTATTCCTACTTTGATGTATTATGGGTTTAACTTTTTGTTGGCGGAGTGGTTTTATTTATCTGCTTTTATTTTAGCAAGTGTGGTTGGTCTGGCACTTGGTAGCGGATTTACTACTTGTGCGACAGTGGGTGTGGCGTTTTTGGGAATGGCGGCAGCCTTTGGGGCGAATCCTGCGATTGTGGCAGGGGCGGTCGTTTCTGGTGCACTCTTTGGCGATAAGATGTCGCCATTATCTGACACCACAAGCATTGCAGCATCTATTGTTGGCGTGGATTTGTTTGAGCATATCAAAAATATGATGTACACCACAGTGCCTGCGTGGATTATTACA
Organism: Moraxella sp. E33BD; assembly: GCF_041807865.1. Lineage (NCBI taxonomy): Bacteria > Pseudomonadati > Pseudomonadota > Gammaproteobacteria > Moraxellales > Moraxellaceae > Moraxella > Moraxella sp. E33BD. Next base: position 26,381 of record NZ_JBGTZD010000008.1, read on the forward strand.
GCGATTTTATTTATGTTCATGCCATCGGCGACTGGCGATTTGACAGGCGTGACAGAATTAAAAGACAGTCTGGTCGCAAGTGGACTGGTGCACAGCTATGCCTTATTGCCCTTTTTGGTGTTGATTGCACTTGCCATCATGCGTGTCAATGCCATCTATGCCATTGGTGCAACCATCGTTGTGGCACTTGCCTTGACCTACACCCATTCTAGCCCAAGTCTATCACAGCTTGGTGGTTGGTTCTTTAAGGGCTATTCATTGCCAGAGGGTGTGGACTTGGGGGCGGTAGGAAAACTGGTCTCTCGTGGTGGTTTGGAGAGTATGTTTTTTACCCAAATTTTGGTGATTTTGGCATTGTCTTTGGGTGGATTGCTTCAAGGGCTTGGCGTATTGCCAGCACTGCTTGATGCGATGCGTCATCTACTCACCAAAGCCTCTCATGGCGTGGCTGCTGCTGCCTTTACGGCTTTTGGGATTAATGTGCTTGTCGGTGAGCAGTATCTAAGTTTGCTTTTATCGGGCAATGCTTTTTTACCAGAGTATCAACGGCTTGGACTGCACCCAAAAAATTTGTCTCGCACCATTGAGGATGCCGGCACGGTCATCAATCCTTTAGTGCCATGGGGAGTGTATGGCGGATTTTTGACGGGGATATTTGGAATGCCAGTGATTAACTATGTACCGTTTGCGTTTTTTTGTTACTTGTGCTTTATTTTGACACTGGTTTATGGGTTTACTGGCTTTACCATCAGCAAGTTAGAACCTGCCAAAAACTAATAACCAATCATCAAAGTGGGGCGATGCCACTGGCTTTAGATGGCATTTGCCCCACCATTTTCAAGGAAGGATTATGGAACTTTACTCTTATTTTAGAAGTTCGGCGGCATATCGTGTACGCATCGCTTTAAATCTCAAAAACATCTCTCATGGCATCATTCCTGTACACTTGGTCAAAGGTCAGCAAAGGTCAGACGACTATCAGGCCAAAAATCCGAGCCAATTATTGCCAAGTTTACAGATTGATGATGGTAAGATACTTAGCCAATCAATGGCGATTTTAGATTTTTTGGAGAATGAGTATCCTAGCCCATCACTGCTACCAAAAGATCATTATGACAGGGCGACTGTGCTGTCTATGTGTCATATCATCGCTTGTGATACGCACCCTGTGAATAATTTGCGAGTGTTGCAATATTTAACAGGTGAATTAAACATAAGCGATGAACAAAAACAAAGCTGGTATGCTCACTGGATTAAGGTCAATTTTACTGCTTTGGAGCAATTATTAAAAACACATGGCGGTCAATATGCTTTTGGCGATAATATCACAATGGCCGATATTTGTCTGGTGCCACAAGTATATAATGCCAATCGCTTTAAAGTGGATTTGAGTGCCTTTCCTAATATTGTCAAGGTAGTAGAAAACTGCAATCAACTAGATGCGTTCATTCAGGCAAGCCCAGAAAAACAAATTGACTTTGAATAACAAAATAAAAAGATAAATAAAAGCGATAACCTAGATTATCGCTTTTATTTCAATGATATTCTTGGGTTATGTGTATAGCTCGTCTGTCTTTACTGCCATGATGAAGTCATTTTTGTGCAGACCCTTGATGCTGTGCGACCACCAAGTTACTGTTACCTTCCCCCATTCTACAAAAATGCCAGGGTGATGTCCTTCACTCTCAGCCAGTTGCATGAGCTTATCGCCAAATGCCCAAGCTGTTTTGAAGTTTTTAAACTTAAATACCCTTTTTAATTGTAAAACATGATGCTCGCCGACTTGTTCGGAGATGACAGCCCAGTCTGGTAGTTGTTTCATGAAAGTGGCAAGCTCTTCATCTGTTACCTTTGGAGCGTCTGCTTGGCAGGCTTCACAAAATTGGTTTTTTAAATCGCTCATAAAAAATTCCCTATAAAAATTAAGTTAAAAATATTGCCCTAATTACACCTTGAAGGATTAAAAAACCGTTCGTGATAAGCTAGTAAGCCATGACGACTTTCTCTTTCAAAGGCATCTTAGGGCAAGTCATGCTGTAAAGGTAGTGAGCTCAACAGTCATTAAATCTGCTAGTCGTCTAATAAACTTGGGTGGGGGTCAAACAACCCTTGCTCCATTGCTTTATCAACTTCTTGCATTAATGATTGTTCGGTCAAAGAAAATAATGCCTCTGGGTCGTCAATGACATAATAAATCGGCTGCACTTTATCAATGCGATAAGGTGTTCTTAGAATATCATTGACATTAAAGGGTCTGTACTCTGGCTTACCGCTTAGGGCGTATTCTGTTTCAGCAGGTGATGATAAGATACCGCCTCCATAAATACGCAGTCCGTCTTGGGTGTTGATCAGCCCAAATTCCATGGTAAACCAGTACAGGCGTGCCAAAAATACCCGTACTTTTTTGCCGGCTTGTAATCCTAACTTTCCATAAATATGCGTAAAATTGGCAAAGTTAGGATTGGTCAATAGGGGTAGATGCCCAATAATTTCGTGGAAAATATCAGGTTCTTGAATATAATCAAAGTCATCTCTGGTACGAATAAAAGTCGCTACAGGGAACTTTTGATTAGCGAGTAATTCAAAAAATTTACCGAATAAGATTAAGGCAGGGACAGGAGCGGTTTGCCAACCACTTGTTTGTTGTAATACCGCATCCAAATCAGGCAGTTGGGGAATATGGTTAATTGGTAGATTTAAGGTGTTTAAACCGTCCAAATATTGCTGATAAGCACTGCCGACCGTGCTTTTTTGTTGGCGGGTGATTAAGTCTCTCCAGATACCATTTTCCTCATCGCTCCATATGATGCGTTTTTTATCGTCTGGGGTGTGAGAGACATAGGGGGTTTTGATTTGCATAAAACTCCTTGTAAGATAATTTATTGAATTAACCAATAAATGACCAAAAGTTACCAATTAAATTCCTGATTGTTTGCTAAACATATCTTAAAATAACAAAAAATGTTTGTCAAGTGCGTATTGAGATGGCTTTTTTTTATAATAAGAGCTAGAGCATAGTTGATGGTATTTGCTGGATTGTAGTTTACATGATATGCTAGATAAGTCCATGTGAGATGATGGGGGTATAATTTGATGGGTTGTGATTTGGTATTCTATAAATTATCGGAATGTACAATAAATAACACCATTGATGAGAGTAATGTATCAATCAAATAATACCGCCAATTAAACAGTACCATTCATTGTCTTGTTTTAGATAAAAGGTTCATAACAATGCTATCTATGTCCGCCATAAAAGGCTGTATTAAAAGGTTTCTGATCGGACTGCTGATTCTGACCTTGTTTCTTATTTTTATCGGATTGGCGACTTATCGCCCCTTGCCTGATAATAGCCATAATATCCAAACCACTCATCTAGCAACCAATCCTGATAGCAAGATTGCCAAAATGCTTTTGCCAGAAGTCATTAAGCGTAAAGATGAAAGTGGGGTGTATGTGCTTGCGGACAGTCGTGATGCGTTTTTGGCACGGCTTGCGTTGGTGGAGTCTGCCCAAGACAGCCTAGATGTGCAGTATTATATCTATCACGATGATCTTTCAGGTAGGCTACTTAGCCAAAGACTACTGGCGGCAGCAGATAGGGGTGTGCGAGTGCGACTACTCTTAGATGACCATACAATGGCAGGCATGGATGGCGTGATTAAGGCATTGGATAATCATGATCGCATTGAAGTTCGTTTATTCAACCCTTATATGCACCGTACTTTTCGCCCATTGGGCTACTTGAGCGACTTTTTTCGTCTAAACCGTCGTATGCACAATAAATCAATGACTGCCGATAGCTTGGTGAGTATCGTAGGTGGTCGCAATATTGGCGATGAGTACTTTGATGCAGGTAGCGGGGTGATGTTTGCCGACTTAGATGTGGCAGTGGTGGGCGACGCTTCTCGCAAGACGGCTAACGATTTTGACCGTTATTGGAATAGTCGGTCGTCTTATATGGCAAGTGATATTATCGGTAAGGTTGCCCCTGCTGACCTATCAGGTGTGTCTGAGGCATCAAAAGCATATCTACAGCTACTAACGCAGACCAATTTCGCTAAGTATCTAACAGATGGGGATATGCCTTTGGTTTGGGCAAAAACACAGCTCATCAGCGACCACCCTGATAAAGTACTAAAGAAGCATAAAGATTCAAATATCTTGGTTAAATACATTGCCCCGTTAATTCAAAACACCCAACAAGAACTCATCATTGTCTCTCCTTATTTTGTGCCAACCAATCAAGGCAAAAGACTATTAAGCGAACTTGCCAAAAATGGCAAATCCGTACAGGTATTGACCAATACTTTAGCTGCCAACGATGTGGCGGTGGTGCATTCAGGTTATGCTAAGTATAGAGAGGATTTATTACAAAGTGGGGTTAGGCTCTACGAACTAAAAGACAATGCCACGGTCAAGCCTACCAAAGTGCGTAATGCCTATGACGGACAAGGGGCAAGCCTGCACGCCAAAACCTTTGTGGTGGATGGTCGGTATCTGTATGTCGGCTCGTTTAATATGGATCCCCGTTCTGCCAATCTTAATACCGAGATGGGTCTGATTATTGAAAGTCCTGTACTAGCAGAGAGGTTGGTAAAAGATTTGTCTACCAATATCCCAACGCACACCTATGCGTTAAGCTTAAATGATGAGGGTAAAAAAGTGTGGACCACCACAGAAAATGGTCAGTTACTAGAACGCACCACCGAACCTGATTCTCCTTTGCATCGGCGTATTCAGGTATGGATAGCCAGTCATCTGCCGATTGAGTGGTTGTTGTAGTGGTGGGGTTATGCTTAAGCAAATAAACAAACCAAAAAAGTACTAAGCATCAATAGGTGCATAAGGCATAAAATCGCTAAAAATTTGAATAAAAAAACCATTTATTTGATGATTCAAATAAATGGTTTTTTTATTCAGTATTATCTATCTAAAAGTCAGTCCTATGAGGATTAGGTGTGTAAAGCAATAAAATCATCTATATTTATTGTAAATTTAGATAAATAAATTAAAAAAAACGATTGTATTTTTGATGTAGAGTTGGTGTTTAATAATCTAGATTGATTAAGCTCTTTTAAGCTTATGGTGATTAAATGGTATTTAGGAGTATTGACATGAAAGTTAAGACGGTAAAGTTGGCGTTGTTGGGTGCGGTATCATTGGTGTTGGGTGCTTGTACAGAGGATATCGGTGTACAGAATGCGATTACGCCAAGTGGTGGTGAAAAAGTAGTATTGAAAGTTTCTCACTTTTGGCCAGCGACAGCCATGAGTCAAAAAAAAGTACTTGAGCCTTGGTGCGATAAAATCGCTGCCGAATCTGATGGTAAACTAACCTGTCAATTTTATCCTGCCATGCAACTTGGAGGTACGCCGGCTCAGTTGATTGACCAGGTAACCGATGGTGTGGCAGATATTGTGTGGACCTTGCCAGGCTATACTGCGGGGCGTTTTCCTAGTATGGAAGTGATGGAGCTTCCCTTTATGACTATTGACGGTGAAAAGAGCAGTCGGGTGGCTTGGCAAATATATGAGGAGTTCGGAAAAAAAGATTTTGAAAAAGTTAAGCCTCTGGCATTTAATGTGCATGACCGTGGGCAGATCCATAATAATGTTCGTCCAATCACTAGGCTAGAAGACTTTAAAGGGCTAAAAATGCGAGCTCCAACCCGCTTGACCAATAAAACACTAGAAGCGTTTGGTGCAACACCTGTGAGTATTCCGTTGCCAAGTTTATCAGAATCTGTCTCAAAAGGTGTGGTTGATGGCTATATTTTGCCTTGGGAGGTTGTTCCTACTTTAAAATTGCATGAGATGACCAAATACCACTCTGAGATAAACAGCCCTGATCCTGTACTGTACAGTGCATTGTTTAGTATTGTGATGAATAAGCAAAAATATGATGGTTTGCCTGACGATTTAAAGAAAGTGATTGATGAGAATTCTGGCATAGAGCTCTCGGCAAGCCTTGGTAAGGCATGGGATGAGGAGGTCGAACAAGCATATCAAAAAGCGGTGGATAAAGGCAATTTGATTAATGTCATCAGTTCGGATGAGGTAAAACGCATTCGGGATGCCGCCCAAAAGGTCGAGTTGGAGTGGATTGCCGATATGAATGCCAAAGGTTATGATGGGCAGGCGATGGTTGATCGTGCTAGAGAGCTGATGGCAGATACTACTAATTAATCTTTATTTAATAGTTTAAACAATTCTTATCGTAAGATGAGCACTTGTTTAAATATGTAATGGAGTGGTTATGGCAGATGCTGTTGAGATTGAGATTTGTGAGGGTAAGCCAGGTGACATAATTGGACGATTTTTATGGACATGGTCTAAGTTGTCTGCGTTCGGTGGTGTGGCGGTTTTAGTTGGTATTTGCCTACTGTCAACAGCCAGTGTTATTGGTCGTTCGATTTTTGATGCACCAATCAAAGGTGATGTGGAGCTTGTTCAGATTGGTTGTGCGTTATCGATTGCTGCATTTTTACCTTATGCTCAAATGAAAAAAGCTCATGTTATTGTTGACTTTTTTACCTTAAAAGCCCCTGTAGCAGTAAGAAAGTACTTGGATATTTTCGCTAGTATCCTGTTGGGGTTGGCGGCTCTTGTACTGATGTGGCGTAGCTATTTTGGGGCGGTGTCAGCTTTTAAGCATGGTACTAGAACCATGATTTTGGCTCTGCCAGAATGGCTAGCCCATATAACGATTGCACCAGGGTTTTTCTTACTGGCCTTGACAGCTTTTTACACTGCTTGGCGATTTTTTAAACAGTACGAGATTCAATAAAAGGGATAGAGTGATGGATTCGATGATTATTGGCTTGCTGATGGGTGTTTTGACGATCTTTTTACTCGTGCTTCGTATCCATATCGGTGTGGCGATGCTTCTTGCTGGAGCGTTGGGGTATGTCATGCTTGCAGGGTGGTTGCCCTTATTAAACTATTTAAAAAGCATGCCATTTGCCAGATTCTCGGTGTATGACTTATCTGTTGTGCCATTATTTTTATTGATGGGTAACTTAGCTTCTCGTGGTGGACTATCCAGGCGATTGTTTGAGGCAACCAATGCATTTTTGGGGCACTATCGTGGTGGTACAGCAATTAGTGCGGTAGGTGCATGTGCAGGCTTCGGGGCGATTTGCGGCTCATCATTAGCTACAGCTGCGACGATGGGTCGAGTTGCTTTGCCTGAATTAAAGCGTGCCAATTATTCCGATGCGTTATCTACAGGGGCTTTAGCGGCGGCGGGTACTTTGGGTATCTTGATTCCACCGTCAGTGGTTTTGGTAATTTATGCTGTATTGACTGAGCAAAATGTCGCTTCAATGTTCATGGCAGCATTGATTCCTGGGATTGTCGCCATGCTTGGCTATATGGCCGCTATTGCAATATATGTGCGAGTGGTGCCAAACAGTGGTCCTGCTATGCCTTATGTTAATTGGTCTCAACGTACCGGTTTATTAAAAGGTGTGTGGCCTGTAGTGGCGGTTTTTGCATTAGTGATTGGTGGGATTTATGGTGGTATTTTTACCCCAACTGAGGCGGCGGCGATCGGTACAGTAGCGGTTGGTGCACTGGCGTTTTTAACTAAAGAGCTGACAAAAGATGGTTTAATACAGGCATTGCTTGATACGGCATCATCAACTGCCATGATTTTTTTGATTTTGATTGGTGCAGATGTATTAAATGCTTTTTTTGCTTTATCACAAATGCCATCCGCTCTTGCTCAATGGGTGTTAAATACTGGTATGGCACCTTTAACTGTGCTGTTCGCTATGATTTTGATTTATCTTATATTGGGCTGTGTCATGGATAGCTTATCTATGATTTTATTGACCATCCCTGTATTTTTTCCCATCATTATGGGCATGGACTTTTGGGGATTAGATCCTACAGATAAGGCCATTTGGTTTGGTGTACTGGCTTTGATGGTGGTGGAGATTGGGTTGATCACACCGCCTGTCGGCATGAATATTTTTGTAATTAATAGTCTTGCTAAAGATGTTGCGGTTAAAGAGACTTATAAAGGTGTGATACCCTTTTTATGTGCAGACCTAACTCGTATTTTAGCTTTGGTATTCATGCCGTCGCTTGCATTGTGGCTTGTGCATATGCTTGGTTAAGGTTAATATGGCAATAAACACCATCAAATACGCAATGGACCAACTAACGAGAAAATTTTTAATCACTGGATATCTATGATTGATTATATCAAAAAATTAGTGTTAAAATGTCATTACTCTACAGGGAGGAAGCTAGACTAGCAAATGATGAAATGCTAGTCAAAAATTATTTTAAAAAATTGTATCATCAAAGGGAATTGACATGTTTGCAACACTTCCAATTATCATTTCGCTCATTTTACTGATGTATTTTGCTTATCGAGGTTGGTCGGTATTGATATTAGCACCACTCATGGCAGCATTGGCGGTCATATTATCGGGTGAAGGCATGTTGCTTTTGCCTGCTTATACCGAAACTTTCATGAAAGCACTTGGCGGATATTTGTTAAAGTTTTTTCCGGTGTTTTTGCTAGGTGCTTTATTTGGGCAGCTGATGGCAGATTCTGGTGCAGCGACTAGCATCGCCAATACTGTTACGAAAAAACTGGGTGCAAGTAGGGCAATTTTGGTGGTTGTCTTAGTTTGTGGTATTTTAACTTATGGGGGTGTCTCACTTTTTGTGGTGGCTTTCTCCATCTATCCAATTTCAAAAGCTCTGTTTCGTCAAGCAAACATGCCCAAACGCCTAATCCCTGCTTGCATTGCACTTGGTTCGTTTACCTTTACGATGACTGCTTTACCTGGCACGCCAGCCATACAGAATGCCATTCCTATTCCGTACTATCAGACCAATGCTTTTTCAGCACCGATTTTGGGATTGATTGGCGGTGGCATCATGTTTGTATTGGGAACTTGGTGGTTGCAAAGTCGTGCTAGAATTGCCAAAAAGATGGGCGAGGGCTATGGTGCCTATAATGATAATGATGATGGTCTTTTAACTTCTGATATGCCATTTGTATTGGCGATAATTCCGCTTGTCTTGGTTATTGGTATTAACGCCTTGCTAACTTACGCTGTGTTTCCTGGTATGGACTTTGGCGTGATTAATGATAGATTTCCTGAGCTTGCAATTAAGTCAAATCTAGGTCTATGGTCCATCATCATTGCTTTGTTAATATCCTGTCTTGTGCTGGTTTTATTAAATTTAAAGCATCTAACACACCTACAAGAGTCTGTTAATAAAGGCGTTTATGGGTCTATGTTGCCTATTTTTAATACGGCGTCAGAAGTTGGCTATGGAGCGGTGATTGCTACTATGGCAGGATTTGCCATCATTCGTGATAATATTTTAAGCATTTCTCCAGATAATCCTTTGGTTTCTGAAGCGGTTGCCATGAGCGTATTGGCAGGCATTACAGGTTCATCGTCAGGAGGTCTGAGCATTGCCTTGCAAACACTCGGAGAAGATTACCTAAAACTTGCCATTGAGCATAATGTGGATCCAGAATTACTGCACAGAATTGCGGTCATGGCGGCAGGCGGTTTAGATACTCTGCCCCATTCTGGTGCGGTTATTACTTTATTTGCTATCTGTCACTTAACACACAAACAATCTTATATGAATCTAGCTGTTGTTACCATAGTGATTCCTATTTTTGCTACCATTAGTGTCATTATACTAGGTACGCTGTTTGGTTCTTTTTAATATCATGACATATAAGGAGCTTGATTAATGCATTATGATCTAAAAAATAAGACTGCCTTTATTACAGGAGCAGGTGGTGGTATCGGGCGACAAATCGCCATAGAGTTTGCCAAGGCGAAGGCTGTGGTTGGTGTGGCTGATATTAATATAAGCAATGCACAAAGTGTGGTTGAAGAAATTCATACCTTAGGCGGTCAAGCAAAAGCTGTATTATTAGATGTTACTAAAGAAGACCAAGTGAACCAGTCTATTAATGAGTTTGTGGCCGAATTTGGTAGTTTGGATATACTAGTCTCTAATGCGGGCATTCAAATCATCAACCCTATCGATAAGTTATCTTATGAAGATTGGAAAAAAATGCTTGCGATACATCTAGATGGTGCTTTTTTAACTACCAAAGCCGCTTTGGCACATATGTACACAAAAAATTCTGGAACGGTCATCTATATGGGGTCGGTGCATGCCCATGAAGCATCAGCCCTAAAATCCCCTTATGTAACCGCTAAACATGGTCTACTGGGCTTGTGTCGCACGCTTGCTAAAGAAGGTGCAAGCCATAATGTTCGCTCTCATGTCATTTGCCCAGGTTTCGTCAAAACACCTTTAGTAGAAAAGCAAATTCCAGAACAAGCTCGAGAAAAAAATATCAGCGAAGAAGAGGTGGTAAAAAATATCATGCTAGGCTCAACGGTAGATGGTGAATTTACCACCACCGATGATGTGTCAGCGTTAGCTTTGTTTTTGGCAAGTTTTCCGACCAATGTATTTACAGGGCAATCTTTTATTGCCAGTCATGGTTGGGGTATGAGATAGTTTAAATCGTTGGTGATAAAAAGGGATTTTATGATTTTACAAGCAATGACGAATGCAAGCGTGCAATTAGTGAATCGCTATTTACCCTCACCCTTTGTTTTTTCTATTGTCTTGACATTTATTGCCTTTTTTGCAGGGCTTGCTTTAACAGGGCAATCACCGATTGAGATGGCAGGACATTGGGGTAGGGGGTTGTGGTCGTTACATGGATTTGCCATGCAAATGGCATTGATTTTAGTAACAGGCTACGCTCTTGCTAATGCACCGCTTGTACAACGCTTTTTGACAAAATTGGCGGGGTGTATCCATTCGCCGACAACAGCCATTGTGGCGGTTTCTTTGGTTGGTTTGATTGGCTCGTGGCTAAATTGGGGGTTTGGTTTAGTGGCGGGGGCGGTGTTTGCCAAGGCTATTGCCAAACAAGTTAAACATGTGGATTATCCTTTGTTAATCGCATCTGCCTATTCAGGATTTTTGATTTGGCACGGCGGTTTATCAGGTTCTATACCTTTAACATTAAGTTCTGGCGGTGAGACTCTAAAGACTTTGTCTGGCGGTGTTTTGACCGAAGCACTACCCATATCACAAACTTTGTTTTCTAGCCATAACTTGCTGATTGTGGGGATTTTGTTGATTGGCATTCCAATGTTAAATCGCTTGATGCACCCTAAAAACCCCACCTTGATTGATCCAAATCTGATTAAAGATGAGGTCCACACACCACCACTGCGTCATACACCTGCACAAAAATTAGATGACAGTCGTGCGATGATGTTGCTATTATTGGCAATAGTGTTGCTGTATTATGTGGATGAGTTTGGAGCGAATGGCTTTAATCTAGGGTTAAACATCGTCATTGGGCTGTTTTTATTCATTGGGCTTTTGTCCCATGGTACATTAGAGCGTTATTATCGTGCAGTGGATGGTGGAATTGGCGGTATTACAGGCATTGTGATTTTGTTCCCTTTTTATGGTGGTATCATGGGGCTAATGACCGGAGTTAATGCTGATGGTATTTCTATCGGCACAAGAATTAGCGAATTTTTTGTCCACTCTGCATCTACAGAGAGTTTTCCTGCACTTGCATTTTTAAGTGCAGGGCTGGTGAATATTTTTGTGCCATCAGGTGGTGGGCAGTTTGCGGTACAAGGTCCTGTTATGATACCCGCTGGGGTGAAATTGGGTGTTGACCCTGCTGTTACTGCGATGGCGATTGCTTGGGGAGACGCATGGACAAACATGATTCAGCCGTTTTGGGCGTTGCCACTACTGGGTATTGCAGGGCTTGACGCACGAGCCATTATGGGTTATTGTTTGGTTATCTTGGCTACATCAGGTATGATGATTGCAAGTGTATTTTTGTTGTTTACTTGAGTGGTTGATTGGGTTTTGTTTTTCATAAGCTAAAAAGAAGGATTTTATGAGTTCTAAGGTATTTGACAGTGCCGAACTGGCACTAAAAGACATTGTGGCAGATGGACAAGTGATTGCGGTGGGTGGTTTTGGGCTTTGTGGCATTCCAGAGAGTCTCATTGCTTCTTTGCGTGATAGTGGCGTGCAGGGTTTGACTTGTATCAGTAATAACGCAGGCGTAGATGATTTTGGGCTTGGATTGCTTTTGCAAACTCGCCAAATTAAAAAAATGATTGCATCTTATGTGGGGGAGAATAAAGAGTTTGAACGCCAGTTCTTGTCAGGTGATTTGGAGGTGGAGCTAACCCCACAAGGTACACTGGCTGAGAAACTGCGTGCTGGCGGTGCCGGCATCCCTGCTTTCTTTACCGCAACAGGTGTGGGAACACAAGTCTCTGAAGGTAAAGAGATTCGTAATTTTGATGGACGAGACTATGTGCTAGAACGCTCGCTTGTCGCCGATGTATCGCTTATTAAGGCACATAAAGCGGACAAGGCAGGTAATTTGATTTTTAACAAAACCGCAAGAAACTTCAACCCTGATGTCGCAACAGCTGGCAAAATCTGCGTGGTGGAAGTAGAAGAATTGGTAGAAGTGGGCGAACTTGATCCTAATAGCATTCATTTGCCAGGTATCTATGTACACCGCATTGTTGTCAATGCCAATCCAGAAAAACGCATTGAACAAAGAACCATCAAGAACAAGGAGTAACCAATGGCTTGGACAAGACAACAAATGGCTAAAAGAGCCGCCAAAGAGCTTAAAGATGGCTTTTATGTCAATTTGGGAATTGGTTTGCCGACTTTGGTGGCAAACTACATTCCAGATGATGTCAATGTGATGCTCCAGTCCGAAAATGGACTGTTAGGCATTGGTGAGTTTCCTGATGAAGATACCATTGACCCTGATTTGATCAATGCAGGCAAGCAGACGGTTACCGCTCAAAAAGGAGCAAGTTTTTTTTCAAGCTCGCAGTCCTTTGCCATGATTCGAGGTGGTAAAGTTAATCTTGCCATTTTGGGGGCGATGGAAGTCTCAGAATTTGGCGATCTTGCCAACTGGATGATACCAGATAAAATGGTCAAGGGCATGGGCGGGGCGATGGACTTGGTGGCAGGCGTGCAACGAGTCATTGTGCTGATGGAGCATACTGCCAAAGATGGCTCACTAAAAATCAAAGCCAACTGTGATTTACCGCTTACCGGCAAAAAAGTCGTGCATCGCATCATCACCGATTTGGCTGTGTTAGATGTTACAGAGACTGGGCTAAAGCTTGTGGAGCTTGCTGATGGGGTGGTTTTTGAGGAAGTGCAAAACAAGACAGGCACACCCATCATCGTTGATTAAGCATTAAAAAACCGTTCAAAAGAACGGTTTTTTAATGCTTGTGAGTCAATCAGCTGCATTGTTTTTTGTTGTAGATGTCAGTTAGCTTGGCTTGACGCTCTTTGGCGGCATCAATCGCTTCTTCGGTGTTGGCATAGGTAGCGAACAGGGCAGGGATAAAGAATAGGGCAGCAGCGACATTTTTGCCAGTTACTTTGCGTTCTGCACGAGCATCTTGTTCAAATTTTTTGGCTTCTGCGATTTCTGATTTTAGTTGTGCACAGCTTAGTTGATGATCATTGATCTTGGTGGTTTGAACAACATGTGGTGTGGCACAGGCAGATAGTACTGCAGCTGCAGCAATGACGGCGGCAAATTTAACTTTCATAAAAAATCCCTCTGGATGATGTTACGGTTAATATACATAATTGATGGATATAAAAAACAATCTATCAATTATGTAATTATATAGTACTTTATCAGAAAGTCAATTGATGTCTAGAAAAAGTTTTACAACCACATAAAATCATTTGCCTAGTGTACTAAAGCATGCGATAATAATTGGTTGATTTTTGTAAAAAAATTTTTTGTATTTTAAACTTTTATTGGTAAATCAATAGGATAGCTATGGCTCAATATATCTATACAATGAACAAAGTGTCCAAAATCATCCCGCCTAAGCGAGAGATTTTAAAGGACATTTCTTTATCATTTTTTCCAGGGGCGAAGATTGGCGTACTGGGTCTAAATGGTGCAGGTAAATCTACACTACTGCGTATCATGGCAGGCGTGGATACCGAATATAGTGGCGAGGCACGCCCACAGGCAGGCATTAAGGTTGGCTATCTGCCCCAAGAACCTCAGCTTGACCCCACCAAAGATGTGCGTGGCAATGTGGAGGACGGCGTGCGTGAAGCCCTAGATGCCCTTGACCGCCTAAACCAAATCTACGCCGAATATGCCGAGCCTGATGCCGATTTTGACAAACTGGCTGCCGAACAAGGCAAGATGGAGGACATCATTCAAGCGTGGGACGCCCACAACCTAAACACTCAGCTTGAAAAAGCAGCAGACGCACTACGCCTGCCACCATGGGACGCTGATGTGTCTAAGCTGTCAGGGGGTGAAAAACGCCGTGTTGCCCTGTGCCGTCTTTTGCTGTCTAAGCCTGATATGCTCTTGCTTGATGAACCAACCAACCATCTAGACGCTGAAAGTGTGGCGTGGCTTGAACGCTTCTTAAAAGATTATTCTGGTACGATTGTGGCGATTACCCACGACCGCTACTTTTTGGATAATGTAGCTGAGTGGATTTTGGAGCTGGATCGTGGCTATGGCTATCCTTATCAAGGCAACTACACCGAATGGCTAGAACAAAAAAATAAACGCCTAGAGCAAGAGCAAAAGCAAGAAGAAGCATTTGCTAAAGCCTTAAAGCAAGAGCTAGAATGGGTTCGCAAAAACCAAAAGGGTCAGCAAGCCAAATCCAAATCTCGCCTAGAACGCTTTGAGGAGATGAACTCTCGTGAGTTCCAACAGCGTAACGAAACGGCAGAAATCTACATTCCGCCAGGACCTCGTTTGGGCAATAAAGTCATTGAGGTCAAGAACATATCCAAATCCTTTGACGGTCGTTTGCTATACGAAAACTTGTCTTTTACCGTACCGCCAATGGCGATTGTGGGGATTGTCGGTCCTAATGGGGCAGGTAAAACCACGCTGTTTAATATGATTACAGGCAAAGATACGCCAGATACAGGTACGGTAGAGGTGGGCGAGAGTGTCAAAGTCGCCTATGTGGGACAGGTGCGTGATAATCTGGACGACAAAAAAACCGTGTGGGAAGAGGTGTCGGACGGTCTAGATATGATCACGGTGGGCGAATACACCACGCCAAGCCGTGCCTATATCGGACGCTTTAACTTTAAGGGTCAAGACCAACAAAAACTGGTGGGCAACCTGTCAGGTGGTGAACGCAACCGCTTACAACTTGCCAAAACCTTAAAGCAAGGTGCTAATGTGCTACTGCTTGACGAACCATCAAACGACCTTGATGTGGAGACCTTGCGTGCCTTAGAAGATGCGGTGGAGGTGTTTCCTGGTACGGTATTGGTGGTGTCGCATGACCGCTGGTTCTTGGATCGTATCGCTACGCATATTTTATCATTTGAAAATGAAACGCCAGAGTTCTTTGATGGCAATTATTCAGAATATGAAAAATGGCGTAAAGAGCGATTGGGGGCAGACGCCACCCCTAAGCGTATGAAATACAAGAAGATTGGGGGCTGATTATCACCCATTGCCAAAATTAAAAACAGCGGTCAATAAAAATTGATCGCTGTTTTTTAGAAGTGAGAGATCGTGATATGTTCAAGCTATTTTGCAATAAGACCAAGAAAAATCCACCGGCATCAATCCCTAAATGTAGTCAATATACTGATGATGTGAATGGGGGTTTGATAGGCACCAAAAACCCTACTCAGAAAGTTGGAGAAAATGTTGATGAGTCAAGCAAGATAAATTGGAGTTTTGTATTAAGATCTATGCCTTCATACTTTCCCATTCTAACTTTTATTGCAATCTTGGTAGGTGCCTTTAAGTCAAGGTCTTATTTGGGGAGTATTGGTTATGATAGTATTTTTTCAGAGGTTATTGGTAGCCCATCAGCCTTGATTGGTATTGTCGTTGCCTATTTCTTTTCTGTTTTGCTTTTGGCGGTTTATTTTTTATTGTATTTTTTGCTATTTTTGTTTTTGAATAATATTGATAAGGCTTTGCAAGTTCCAGATTTGAACAGAAATGGTCTTATGAAGAAGATTCAGTACTGTTATGCGTTCATATCTTTTATGATTTTGATTTGGGGCTTATCCATCTATTTTGATTGGTTGGATGACGATTCTTTTTTATTGTATTTGGGGCTTGCATTTGTGGTGATGTTGCCACTTGTTTTACTTGTTACCGAATTTAGAAAATCCGCCAATCTCTTGTTTTTGTCTGCAATCTGTTTTTTGGTATTTGGTTATTCTTATGTATATCCATTCTTGTATGCACAGATAATCATAGCATTTGAGATGAGAAAAGATTGGCAGTGGTACATATTTTTTGCCCTGCCAATAACTGGCATCATTATTAATATTGCATCGTTGTTCATATTTAACCGGCAGGAAGAAAAATCATTTTCACCAAAAGATAGTAATAGACTTGTGGGTTTTATTTGTGTATTTATCTTTATTGGGTTTGTTGCTTTTCTTGGTGGTTATACTAAATTTTCTGATTTATCGTTGTATGCCCCACGCTTTATAGAAAGACCAAGCAACTCATCTTGGTATCTTATCCATAATGGCAATACCACTTCTCAGACCATTAATGGAATGACTAAGGAAGATATCAAGCAGAAAAAAGAACTGCGATTTCATGCTAAAGACTGTGAAGATTATTTGGGCGAAAGCTACAAAGAAAAATGTGAAACCGATAATCAAGATACTCTAAACCAAAGACCTGAAGCCCTTTATGGTTATATGGCGTGGAACTTAGGAGATATAAAGGTATTTTGCCCTGTGTCGGTGGATTTTTTTGAGTTTAGTGCTGATGAAAATCAAAGATTGAATCAAGCTGATAAAGAAGACGGAAATATAGAAAAAGAAAAGTCGCATATCTTGGCAGAAAAATCCAGACAGTGCATTGCCATCAATAAGCAGTTTTTGCAACCAGTCAGTGGATATTATCTGTCCCATGCCCAGTAGTGAAATTAAACCAAAAAAACGACATCCTAAGATGTCGTTTTTTATTTTGTTATTTGCCTAAAGGTGGGTATTGTTATTGCCCATCTTTTGGTGTGGTGGTTTTATTGTTTGCTTCGCTTTCTGCTTTGTCTTGAATACGCTTTAATAAGCGAGCAGCAGCTTCACGACCGCCTAGACCAAAGGCAAGAGCAAATGCTACCGCCACAGCACCTAGTGTTAGACCAAATGCAAGGTTTACGATGCTATCAGCGATACCCATCGCTTTTAGACCCATTGCCAGTACCAAGCCCATGATAAGCACACGCACGATGTTAGCTAGGAAGCTACTGCCTTGATTAGAGCGTTCTACGACACCTGCGATGATGTTGGCAAGCCAAAAACCGATGGTTAGGATAACAGCACCCAAGATGATTTGTCCGCCAAAAGCGATGAACATTGTGATGATGCCACTGATTTGTTCAAAGCCCAGTAGGTCGGCTGCAGCGATAGACGCAAACAGCATGGCAAACAATAAGATGGCACAGCTGATTAGGTCTGAGATTTTCTTGTTGCCAAAAGCACCTTGTAGCCCAAGTTTGGCAGGCAAAGCGTCAATTTGAGTATTTGACAAGATACCCTTGACGATGTTCGCCAACATACGCACCACAAAATAAGTAATCGTTAAAATCGCCACCGCTGTAAAGATGCTTGGCAGTGCTTCTAGGATTTGGTTGAGCATATTTGTGGCAGGGCGTGAAACGGTCTCAATTTTCAACGCATCAAGTGCTGCGATGGTAAATGGTACGATGACCAACATGAATGACAGCGAACCTGCGATGGTTGGTAGGCTGTTTTGTTCACTAATGCCTGCTTTACTGGCTAATGCTTGGATATTCAACCCTGCGATAAGGTTGATGACGATGCCACGCACCACTTTAGCAACGATAAAGCCGATGAAAAATACCAATGCCGCCATCAGAGCATTTGGAATGAAATTGAAAGCCTTGTCAATCATATTGGTCAATGGCGTAAATAAGCCCTCTAGACCCAGACGACCCAAGATGACGGTCAAAACAATCAGTAAAATGAACCAATATACAATATCAGCGACCGCACCACTCATTGGCTTGACACCTGCCTCTTGAGACAGTTTTTCATCTAGTGTGGTCTTAGATAGTGCAATGGTGGTGGCATTGCGTGCAATGGTCGCTACTACCCAACCGACAACACCAATGGCGACGGCGGTCAGTAGGTTTGGCAAGAACAGCAGAACTTGATTAACCATATTAGCAAAAGGAGCTGAGATTGAGTTTAGGTTAAGTTGATTGAGTGCAGCTGAGATGCTGATGATCATCACAAACCAAAAGATGATTTTGCTAATTAGGGTATCTAAGTTGTAATGATGTCCAGTTGATTGGCTGATGCGATTGTTCAAATTGAGTTTTGACAACGCTTTTTTGGCGAATGATGCCAAGATAAGGGCGATAAGCCAGCCTAAGATAAAAATTAAAATAGCACCAATAACAGAACCAATCGGACCTTGCAGATATTGGTTAAAAATGGCGAAATTCATATAATGTTCCATGAATCTGCTCCAAAAGTTGATAAAAAACTACCGTATTATAAAATAAAAAAGTGGCATCTGCCATCAGCCTTTTATTTTAAAGAGTGTTGCAATACCATCAATGCACGATGCAAGATGATTGCTTGGTGATATAGTAACACTAAAATCAGCCAAATGGTCTGTGTGGATAATCTTTCATAACAATATTAACAATTTCTATACATGACCAGTCAAAAATTCACCGCACTTAGATATCTTTTTTGGTATGATATTGCGTTATGGGTTCTTAACCTGTTTTTTAACCATTTTTGAGATTATTATGAAAAAACAAACCTTATTGGCTGTCAGTGTGATGGCGGTTTTGGCATTGACAGGCTGTAATAAAGCGAACACTGCCACAGACGAATCAAAAGCTACTGAAAAATCAACCGTTGTTACCGATAAAAGCACCGAAATTGAAAAAATCAGCTATATCATTGGTTATGAGCAAGGTCAGTACCTAAAGAACATGACTGAGCAAACAGGCGAAACGCTTGATATTGAGATTTATAACAAAGCCGTTGCTGATGCGGTCGCAGGTAAAGAAAGTGCCTTAACCAATGAGCAAATTGAAGCAGTGGGTAAGGCGTACGAAGAACGCAAAATCAAAGAAGCCGAAGAAAAAGCAACCAAAAACAAAGCAGATGGCGAGAAGTTCCTAGCCGAGAATGCCACCAAAGAAGGCGTAAAGACCACCGCATCAGGACTACAATATAAAGTCATCACCGAAGGTAAGGGAGCGACACCAAAAGCGACCGATACGGTAGTTGTACATTATGAGGGCAAGCTGATTAATGGCGAGGTGTTTGACTCATCTTATGAGCGTGGTATGCCGGCACAGTTTAAACTGAACGAAGTCATCAAGGGTTGGACTGAAGGTCTTCAGTTGATGAAAAAAGGTGCAAAATACGAACTGTATGTGCCATCAGAGCTTGCCTATGGCGAGACTGGCAACCCTGCTATTGAGCCAAACAGCGTGCTAATCTTTACTGTTGAGCTATTAGACGATGCACAGGCAAAAGCTGCCATTGAAAAAGCCCAACAAGAAATGGCAGCCCATGCAGCCGCTCATGGTGCAGAAGAACACCACCATAAATAAACCATTCGTTGGTGTTAAAAACCCCTTAAAAGTGATTTTAAGGGGTTTTTTGTGGTGTTTTGGTGTGGTGATGGGCGACACAGTAATGACTGACCGTGTGGGTCTTATGTCGCCATCATGCCATCTATGCCTTGTTGTCTGATGGCTTGTGGGCGTGTGGATTTTTATAAAACCTTACAAAAAACCTTAGAATTTCTGCCGTTGTGGTAGCGTTGTTGGCGTTCAATGGGTAGGGCGGTAACTTCGGTTTCATAAAAACCATGCTCAATGAACCAATGGCTAGTATGCGTGGTTAGAGCAAAAATGCGTAAAAACCCCAAACTTTTCGCCTGATGTTCCATGAATCTTAACAAGTCATCGCCACGACTGCCACCACGATAGTCAGGGTGAATGGCAATACTGGCAATCTCTGCACCATGTTCATCAAGCGGATACAAGGCCGCACAGCCAACGACCATGCCATCTCGCTCAATGACGCTATAATGTTCAATGTCTGCTTCTAATCGTTGTTGGGGTCTGGCGATGAGAATGCCTGCTTCTTCTAGCGGTTTTAGTAGAGCAAGTAAGCCGACCACATCGCTAAGCGTAGCGGCTCGGATTTGATCATAAGGCGTGCGAGTAATCATCGTGCCTAGCCCATCGGTGGTGAATAGCTCTTCAAGCAGTACGCCATCTTTAGCAAAGGGTAGAATGTGTGTTCTTTCTACCACATCGCTCACGCCAATGGCACAGTCTATCAGTCTGCCCATCTCGTCTGTAGCGAGTGGTTGTGTTAGTAGTGCTGTTGCTTCTTGGGTGGTGAGTTCACGGACGAGATGACCGTCATGGTAGATGGCATCTTCTGCCAACAAGATGAGCTTGTCCGCTTGCAAGGCACAGGCGGTATGTTTGGCGACATCTTCGGCTGATAGATTGAAAATATCGCCTGTTGCCGAAAAACCAATGGGGCTTAAGATGACGATATACCCTTGTTTTAGATTATGATGAATGGCGGTGCTGTCAATACTGCGTACTTCGCCTGTCATCTGATGGTCAATGCCACCACGCACGCCATAGGGTCTGGCGGCGATGAAGTTGCCAGAAACAGCGTCAATGCGTGCACCGAACATGGGCGAGTTGGCAAGCCCCATGGACAGCCGTGCTTCTAGCGATAGGCGAATCGACCCCACAGCCGATAGAATGTGTGGCATGGCGACAGCAGGCGTGATGCGAAGGTTCTTGTGAGTACTGCTGTCAATGCCTGCTTGGGCTAGTGTCTGCTCAATCTGTGGGCGTGCCCCATGAACCAATACCAGACGAATACCCAAGCTATGCAGTAGTGCAAAATCATGAATCAAGCGGTTAAAATCAGGGTGTGCCACCGTCTCGCCACCGAACATGATGACAAAAGTCTTGTTACGGTGAGTGTTGATATAAGGGGCACAATGACGAAACCACTGGATTGGATTTTGGGTGCCAGTGTGAGTGCCAGTCTGGGAGTTGGTTGGTGATGGTTGGTGATGGTTGGCTACAGGAGCGGTTGATGAGTTGTCTTGTCTCATGAGACTGCCTTGGCTAAATGACCATGATAATATTGGGCTTATGATATTAGGCTTTTTTTAGAATGCCAAGTATTTTTTTAAAAAACTGGCAAGTGTGCCGATATCTTTGCCATCTTGATGATGGCGAAAGCATGGGCTGTAAAACAAAGGCTTGCGATGGGGTTTTTGTGATATTGTCTTTTCAATTTTAAAAAATAGTTGTACAATCAAAACCATCTGTAGAAGTATTTTAACAAAAAATATTTTAAAAAACATTGTCAAAACATCAACATCAACATCAACATCAACACGATAAAGAATGGTCATCTAAGGTACACCATGTCAAATAAATCCGTACAGTCTGTGATTCATCTGCCCATGACGGCACTGTCTGGCGTGGGGGCTAGCTTGGCAGGGCGACTATCAGAGCTTGGGGTACATAGAATCTTTGATATGCTCATGCACCTGCCCCGTGATTATGAGGATAGGACTCGCCTTGTGCCGATTGGCAATGTTGAGCATGGCATGAGCGTACTGGTGCGTGGTGTGGTAACGAATGTTGAGATGAACCGAACTGGCATGAGTGTCGCCATTGATGATGATACAGGGGTACTGGTGCTTAGGTTTTTTAAGACCTATGCAGGGCTAAAAAACACGATGGTACTAGGGGCAAACATCACCGCCTTTGGCGAGATTAAAGTCAGTCGCTATGGGGTGCAGATGGCACACCCAGAGTATCACATCACAGGGACAAGGTCGTTTGAGAGTGGGCTGTTGCCGATTTATCCTGCTGTCAAGGGACTACATCAGAACAAAATCCGCCAGTTGGTTCGTCTTGCCATCAATGCCGTTTCACATGAAACCTTATATTGCCTATCTGCCGATGAGTTGCATCAAGCAGGCGTGCTAGATGTGCAGGCGGATTTATTGACCGCACTCAAGCAGATCCATCTACCGGATAAAGATGCCGATATCTTTGCTCAGACGGCACTACTAGAGGGGCTAAAAGAACGCACGCACCCTGCCTGTCGCCGTCTCATTATTGAGGAGCTAGTGGCACATCAGTTGGCTTTTTTGTATCGCCGTAACAACCTTTATCAGCACAAAGCCCCATACTGCGATGCGACCAGTCCACTGGCGGACAGGCTAGTTGCTAGCTTGCCATTTGAGCTGACCCATGCCCAAAAGCGAGTCATCGCAGAGACGGTGGCAGACATGGCGACCAGTAAGCCCATGCTAAGGCTAATCCAAGGCGATGTCGGTGCAGGCAAGACGCTAGTGGCGGCACTCACGGCGTGCCATGCCCTAGATAGTGGTTGGCAGGTGGCAGTGATGGCACCGACCGAGATTTTGGCAGAACAGCATTTCATCAATTTTCAAAAATGGTTTGAGCCGTTGGGCGTGGGCGTGGGTTTTTTGGCAGGCAAGCAGACCACCAAAGAAAAAAACGCCATGCTCTCACAAATCATCGCCAACGAGGTGCAGGTCGTGGTAGGGACGCACGCTTTATTCCAAGATGGTGTCGTGTTCGCCAAATTGGGCTTGGTCATCATTGATGAACAGCACCGCTTTGGGGTGGAACAAAGATTGCGTCTTGCCAATAAAGGTGTCGCCAACGCCACACCGCATCAGCTTGCCATGACCGCCACACCCATTCCAAGAACACTCGCCATGAGTATGTATGGCGACATGGACATCTCAGTGATTGATGAACTACCGCCCAACCGCACGCCAATCACTACCGTAACTATCAGCCGAGACCGCCGTGATGAAGTCATCGAGAGAATCTCTGTCAACTGTCAAGCAGGCAAGCAAGCCTACTGGGTGTGTCCTTTGGTTGAGGAATCTAGCGTCCTAGACGCACAGTCGGCAGAGCTGTTGTATGCAGATTTGTGCGAGCGTCTGGACATTCGTGTTGGGCTAGTGCATGGCAAGATGAAGCCTGCTGACAAACAGGCAGTCATGCACCAGTTTAAGCTAGGCGATATTGACCTACTGGTCGCCACCACCGTCATTGAGGTGGGCGTAGATGTGCCTAATGCGTCCTTGATGGTGATTGAAAATGCCGAGCGTCTGGGTCTATCACAGCTACACCAGCTGCGTGGGCGTGTGGGGCGTGGCTTAAACAAATCTTTTTGTGTACTGCTGTATCAGCTACCATTATCGCCCACAGGCATTCAACGGCTCAATGTACTAAAATACAGTACCGATGGCTTTGTGATTGCCCAAAAAGACCTAGAACTGCGTGGGGCAGGCGAGTTGTTGGGCAAACGCCAAACAGGCGATATGGGCTACTATCTGGCGGATATCGTGCGTGATGAGGTGCTACTCGTGGCGGCACACAGTATCGCCCATCGGCTGATGCAGTCGGACGACAGGCACGACTCACGGCAGATGTTGGCACAGCGGATGATAGACACATGGCTACCCCAGACCAAAGACTATGTCAATGCCTAGTAAAGACCAAACCAACGCCTAATAAATACCAAGACAAGACCACGCCAAGACCGTGCAAAGTCATCGCATAGACACCCAAAAACAAGCCATACACCCCCAACCAAGTACCTAGCTAGGCGTAGGGCTTTTGGTATGATTTGTATAACAATTGTTAATGGAATGAAAGTAATGTTTGCTTTTGCAGGGGGGAGTATAATAATTATCGGCGTGTTATGGATGCGTCATTTTTTGCCAGTATTCATGGTAACAACGCCAAACTTAATTTTTTTAATCTTTTATAGGTTTTCTTAAATGAAAAAAATTTTTCTTGCTACAGCAGTAGTATTTTCAGCTTTAGCTTCAACCACCGCTTCTGCACAAGTTGCTGGATATGCTGGCAAATATGATGGTAAGGTTAAATTTGAAGGCGAGGTTATTGACCAAGCTTGTATCATTAAAACTGGTACAACGAACAAACTGTTACTTTGGACAAAGTGCAAGCAACCAAGTTAGATGTAGCCGGTAAAGTGGCTGGTGGTAAAAACTTTTCTATTGAATTAGAGGGTTGTAAAACAGATAGTCTCAACCAATTAGTGCGTGTTGAATTCCGTACTTCTCCAAATGTTGATACCGTAACTTATACATTAAAAAATCTTGAAGAGGGTCAGCCTACCTACGCATCTAATGTAAACTTGCGTTTGAATGAAGTAAATGGTACGCCAATCCAGATTGGTAATGCAGCCTATAGAGGTCAGCAATATCAACCTTTAAACGGTCTAGCAAATGGTGCTATGCAATATTCTGTTGAATACTATGCAATTGGTCAAGCAACAGTGGGTAAAGTAAAGTCTGAAGTAGAATACTCTATCGTTTAGTCAGACACTGCGTGTGGTCTATACTGGCGAGCCACTGCCACAGGACCGTGAATCGGTGTTTTATCTTAATGTATTATACATTCCACCCAAGCCAACCGAAGCGGAGACCAAAGGACAAAGCTATCTGCAAATGTCTATCCGTAGCCGTATCAAGTTCTTTTTCCGACCGGCACTGGCGATGGACATCGCAGACGCCCCACAGCAGGTAAAATGGACACTAAACGGCGAGACGCTCACCGCCACCAACCCAACCCCTTATCACATCACTTTTAGTAATGTTGAGGCGATAGGACAAGCAGAGCCTGCCAGTGTTGAAAAAATTGGTATGGTAAAGCCATTTGATACGCTAGATTTTTCAATCAAAAACGCACAAGGTGCAAAAAACATCAAATGGCAAATCATCAATGATTATGGCGGCTATCAAGATGGCGAAACGCCACTACAATAACCTGCCATCGGTTGTTGTCATCGCCCAATATGGCAGGATTTCTCCCACCACAAAAGCGGCATTCATCGCACCCTGTTTGGTCAGGGTTTGAATCGTTTGGGTGAGCGTTTAATTGTTTGTCAAATCACTGTTTAATCACTGTTCAATCACGATAAATCATTGTTAAACTTGTTGTTATTGTTATAAAATATGCTTAAGCACCCCATTGGTGGGTGATATTAAAGGAAACACCCTTGTGAAAAAACGCCTTTGTTTGCTCTGTCAAAAACCACCTTGATGGTCTTATCGGGATTGGCTTTGCAATCTGCCAATGCTGAGCCTGTTGGGCAGATTGATGGTGGGCAACTAATCGGTGAGGCAGATGTATCATCAAACACATCATCAGACACGGCAGAGTCGTGGTCGTCTGATGTGGGTGATGACTTTGTTGAATTCAGTAGCAGTTTTTTACGCAGTGAAAAACAAGAAAACCGCATTGATGTTAGGCGTTTTGGCTATGCTGACGCCGTGCCAAGTGGTGAGTATGATTCAGACATTTATGTCAATGGCGAGCATAAAGGCACTGGCAAAATCCGCTATATAGAGCAGGACAACCGCAGTGTACTATGCCTAACGCCCCAACTTAAGACGATACTAGACCTAAAAGATGAGGCGTTCGGTGCTATCTCTGCCGATACTGACTGTGTGCCGTTCCACCGAGCGGTCAAGGGGACAGCCAAGTTTAACTTGGGTAATTTCCGCTTTGATTTGACCATTCCACAGGCGTTGGTTGTGCGTCGTCCTAGAGGTTGGATTCGCCTGCACTGTGGCAAGATGGCGTACCTACGGCATATGTGAACTACAATGTCAATCATTGCCGTTCTTTTGCCAAATCAGGGTCAATTACCGACCAGTCTTATCTAGGCATTCAAGGCGGTATCAATCTGCTTGGTTGGGGGCATTCGCCACAGTGGTTCAAAAGAGTTTAGCCGTAACCGTTTTGGCGAGCGAAGCACAGGTAAATATATCAGCAACGAGACCTACGCACGGCGTGGCATTGTCGCCATTGGTGGCGAGCTGACGGTGGGCGATTTTAATGCAGGTGGACAGTTGGTCGAGGGCGTCGCTTTGCGTGGGGTGAGTATCGCCAGTGATGACCGTATGTTGCCAACAGTAACGCAAAAGTTACCATCTATCAAGCCAAGCATATTTTGTATCAGACCACCGTACCGGCAGGGCCGTTTGTAATTGATGACCTGTATCCAACTGGCTATGTTGGCGATTTGACGGTGGAGATTACAGAAGCCAACAGATTGTGGTTCGCACCTTTAATGTGCCTTATGCTAGCGTTGCTCAGCTCATGCGTCAGGGGCGGTGGCGTTATCAAGTGTATCGCTATGGCGACTATCTTTCAAAAGCCAAGCTAGTACAAGGTTCGTTGCAATACGGCTTTAGTAATAACCTAACCTTAAACGGTGCAGCACAGCTGACTCGTAACTACCGCTCGGTCTTAGGTGGTATGGCATTTAATACGCCGATTGGGGCATTCTCTACCGACATAACCTATTCAATCGCTGATTTGCCCTACGAGCCCAACTCACAAAAAGGCTACAGTATCCACGCTGAGTATAGCGTTAGCGTACCCAGAACCGATACGAGCGTAACACTGGTGGCATATCGTTATTCTAGCTGTGATTTTCACACGCTACAAGATACCATCTGGCACAACGATCAGCCACTGTACCTAGAAAATCTGCGTACGCTCAATGCCAGACTAAAAAACCAAACACAACTGGTTGTCAGTCAGCGGTTGGGCGAAAACAAAGGCACGCTGTTTTTGTCTGGGGTGAGACGCACATTTTGGAACAGTCCAAAACACATCAACCAATTCCAATTTAGCTACTCCAACCGTTATAAGAAGCTAAGCTATAATTTAGGCTATAGCCACACTTATGACAGTGAGGAAAACAAGACCGATAAGCGAGTGTATGCGTCCGTTTCTATACCGATGAGCGATTCTAGTGCTCCGACCTTATCAAGCAGTTACAGCACCAATGGCGATAACAGCCAAAGAAGCGTCTCTATGTCTGGCTCGCTCGGACAAGCACGCAACTGGAACTATGGCGTAGGGGCTACTCTGGCTCAGACAGTGGCAGTGCCATCTCTGCCAACTTGGGCTATGATCACCGCTATGTCAGCCTATCGTCCACTGCTGCCCAAGACAGCAACCGCAACCGTCAGTTCTGTCTCGGCAAATGGTGGCATTGTCGTCCACCCCAAAGGCATTACGCTAGCGAAAAATGTGGGCGACAGCTTTGCAATCATTCATGCCAAAGGGGCTGAGGGGGCAACGGTTGGTGCAGGTGGCATAAAGATTGACCGCTTCGGTAATGCGATTGTAAACTACCTATCCCCTTATGAAGAAAACAGCGTTACCATCGATCCGGACAATCTACCGTTCAATGTGGAGCTATCTTCTACCAAACAAGAGGTCATTCCAAAGGCGGATAGTGCCATTTTGTTAGATTTTAAAGCCAAGCAGAACGCTATGGTGTTGTTTGATGTTACTCTGGAAAATGGTGGTATTCCACCGATGGCGGCAGAAGCCTTTGATGAGCAAGGCAAGATGATAGGCTATGTGGTACAAGGCGGACGACTGTTCGCAGGCGATCTACAAAAAACTGCCGGCAAGATAAAAATCGTGTGGGGTGGTGGTAAAGCCGACCGCTGTGTGTTTGATTACCACATTCCAAACCTTAACCGCACAAACAGCCAAGCCGTCAATACCTATGCGGTGCAGTGTCAAGCACAATAACCCTTTGGTAAAAATCGTATCATCATACCGCTTGTGTGGGGCGAATCGCCCCTGCTGATAGACCGGCTAATCAGTCCGGTTAAAACAATAAAAAGCACAAGTTTGATATTTTCGGCATTTTGCCAAACAGATAGGAATAACGATGAAATTTGGTCAATCTTCTTTATTTTTACGCCACTTGTTACAACTTTCGGTCGCTCTTTTTTGTGGATTAAATTTGGAAACGGCGTTTGCTCAGGCAGCTGCACCGACCGAAGGAATTTGAGAACACAATCAAGGGATGACTGTGTGGGCATGTCGAGCTAGAATCCAGTCTCGTCCTGCCGGTGTCGGTAATGATATTGTTGTGATTGAGGAAGGTAATGGCTTACCGAGTGAGTTGTGCATTTTTGACCGAAATACTCGAGGTCAGCGTATAGTGATTTCAGCACAGGGTACGGTTAGCTACCCTAGAGATACATTGACGCTTAACCATTCACTAGGTAGGCAAACCTCTCAAATTAATTTATGGATTTCTGGTACGCCGAGAAATGATACGCAATATCGTGGGGGAACAGCACCTTGGACTTTAGGTGCGGATGTTACGGTTACTCTACCGATTATAACCACGATAGGTGGGCAGACTATTTACGAACTAGAACCCACGAAAACAGTTGGACTTCGTCTATGGATGGGGGTGGGGGCTGCAGGGCAGCGAATACGATGGTGAATGATGGTTATAAGACAGCTGGCAATAGGCGTAAGGGTAATTATTGGAATGAAATTCGCAGACGGAGTACTAATCACCCTTTTCGAATACAATCTGAGATCATACTGCTAAAACCCGATGCTGTTGGTCAAACTATTGTGGTGAATGAACAAGTGGCAGGGATGTTTAAATTGCATACAGAGATGGGGAAGATTTCAGGAAAAATTGATTACCCCATCAATATTAGACGAATGGAGTTTACCTTTTTGCCTCGTACTTGCGACTATTCAGGGTTAAAAGATCAGACGGTGAAGCTGGATAAGATTGGTGTTGGACACTTTGCTA
The DNA here is from genome assembly GCF_041807865.1 of Moraxella sp. E33BD. Lineage (NCBI taxonomy): Bacteria > Pseudomonadati > Pseudomonadota > Gammaproteobacteria > Moraxellales > Moraxellaceae > Moraxella > Moraxella sp. E33BD. The sequence continues at coordinate 55,174 of NZ_JBGTZD010000008.1, forward strand.
ATGGACGCAATGAAGTATATGGCGGTACGACAACCGTGAATTTAAATTGTGATCGAGGGGCAAATGTCGAACCTTGGGTTGTTTTGACCGATAACAACAATGTGAGTAATACAACCTCTGTTCTAACACCTGCGGCGGGTTCTACTGCCCAAAATGTTGGTATTCAGGTATATCTAAATGACAGTAAGACACCGGTTAAATTTGGTCCTGTCGTGTACAATGCAGGAACTCAAGGTACATTGGGGCAGGCAATCACTAAACAAACAGGATATATGCAAAAGCTTGGCAATAAGGCAGATACTCAAAATGGAGCAAGAAGCTATCCTTTAACATTTACCGCCAAATATTTTAGAACTAACACTCAAGATATTGTACCAGGTAAGGTCAATGGTGAGATGATGTTTACTTTCTCGTATTATTAAGCCGTATCGGTGGTGTTCTAAAAAGGGAGATGATAGCTCCCTTTTTTGTTGGTGTGTTTTGGTTTTAGGGACAAGGGGTGTGGCTAATCTGTGATGCGTGCTGTAGATACAGCTGATGTAGTCTTTGCAGCTGTGGGTATAGCTCAGCTAGTGATTGGCTGTTGTCCACGATGTCATCGGCTACTGCTAGCCGTTGTGCTCGTGTGGCTTGTTTGGCGATGATGGCATTGACATACGCCAGTTGGTCGGTGTGCGATAGCTTGTGGACATCACGCTTGATGGCACGCTGTCTTTGTATATCCAGTGGTACATCTACCACCAAGATACGCTGACACAGCTGAGCAAGGTTGGGCGTGCGACCCATGCCTTCAACCAACAGCGGTACAGATAAGATGCGATAGGCAGAGTTGCTATTTGCCAAAGCGGTGCGAATGGCGTGCTGAATGTGTGGGTGGGTGATGGTGTTTAGTTTGTTGATGTCGTCTGGGTGTGTCAGCAGATGCTCTCGCATGGCAGGGCGATGATAGTTGCCATCGGCATCAATCACCCACTCGCCAAATACCGCCACCAGTTCATCTAAAACAGGACTGCCTTTGGCACTGATGGTGTGGGCGATGACATCAGCATCAATGACATCAATGTGTTGTTGTGCAAACCAGTCGCTGACGGCACTTTTACCACTGCCGATACCGCCTGTAAGTCCGATGGTGAGTGTCATGATGATTTCTTGTTTTGATTGATTGCTTATGTTGATTGGCTATTGATTGGTTTAGACCATCAAATACCATGCCCAAAATTGCTCGCCAAAAAGCATGGCAATCAGACCGCCAATCGCCAGATAAGGGCCAAAAGCCAGTGTTGAGTCATGACGACCGCCAAAGACTCTACCCATGACACCGACCATCACGCCAAGCAATGAAGCGATTAGCACAATGATGGGTATGGCAGACACACCAAGCCACGCCCCAAGCACTCCAAGCAGTTTGGCATCGCCTAGCCCCAAGCCGTCTTGATGAATGAACCATCGGCACAGCACATTGACACCCCAAAACACCACAAATCCCACCACCAAGCCCCATATTGACAGCACAGGTGTGGTGAATAACGCTGCGGTATTGGCTAGCAGTCCAATCATGCCCAGTGGTGCAAGCAGGCGGTCAGGCAATAGCCTAACTTGCCAATCAATACAAGACAATGCCACCAAATACCACACAAAAACAAGTGCCAGTAGCATCTGAGTATTCGCCCCAAAGTGATGGGCGATCATCATGGATAGCAGGGCGGTGATTGCGGTGATGAGATGGTTGGAGTGGGTGGGGCTATCTGCACGATGGCTGTGCAAATGTAGGCTGTCTAGGCGTGCTTTGGTGGTGTCATCAATGCGATCGTCATGCTGAATGAATGCCATCACTTCATGCCACCACTGATTCATCATGGTCATCGGTGTACGATGAGCGATGATATTGATAAATCTACCCATCACAAGACCGATGACACCCACCAAGATGGCAAGCGTTGGCTGATGGGCGAGCAGGGTGGATAATAGGGCTTTGATGTTATCCATGGGGGTTTACTCCCATTTGAAAGATGGGCAGATAGATTGCCATGACGACCAAGCCGACAATCACGCCTAAGAGTGCCATCACAGCAGGTTCAACCAAACTTGTCAGACCGTCTATGTGTTGATTGACTTGGTCGTCATAATAATCTGCGATGGTATCTAGTATTTGGGGCAGTCTGCCTGCTTCTTCTCCCACCTGAATCATCTGCACCGTCATCGGCAAAAACAGCGTGCTTTTGGTTAGAGCATCGGCTAATTTTTTGCCAGCTTGCACCTGATCTGTGATGATTTTTAGCTCTTTGATGAAAGCGTGATGATGGGTTGCTTGTGCAGATAGTTCTATGGCGTTGGTGAGTGGAATGCCTGCTTGGCAGGTTGTGGCGAGCGTTCTGGTAAAACGAGCTAAGGCACTTTTTATGGTGATGGTCTTGATGATGGGCAGTTGTAGGCTTAAGCGGTATAATGGCCAAGAGATTCGGTCGGTTTTTTTTAACCAAATTATCCCAAGCATAATGATACAAATGATGGTAATTAGCGACCAAAAATGAGCCACCAGTACATCGGATATCGTCATGATGATGCGAGTGGGTAGGGGTAGCTCTTGGTTTAGATTGCCAAACATCTGAGCAAAAATCGGCACAACTTTAATGAGTAAAATGACAGTTACGATGACTGCCACCACCATGACAAAGATGGGGTAATACATGGCTTTTTTGAGCTTGTTTTTGAGTGTCTCTAGTCGCTCTTGGTATTGGGCGATGCGTGTGAGCATGACATCAAGACAGCCTGAGCGTTCGCCTGCATCAACCAAGGCGATAGTCAGCCCACCAAACGCCGTGTGTTTTTTTAGGGCGTGGGCGAGACTCAAGCCTGATTCAATATCGGTTTTGATGGTGCTGATGGCGGTCTTTAGTGTGGGGTTGTTGCTGTTTTGTTGGGCGGTATCTAGTGCTTTGGTTAGGGCAATGCCTGAAAGTAGCATGGTGGACATCTGCCGAAAAAATAGAGTCATATCGGTGGAGCTGATGGGTTTTGTCCATGTCAGCGAGCGGTGTTTTTGGCGAATACTGGTGGGGGCAATGTTCTTTTTGTGTAGTTGTAGGCGTGCCATGTGCAAGGTAGGGGCATCTATCTCGCCACTTAGCTTGTCGCCACGCAGTCCTATGCCTTTGTAGGTGTAGGTTTTGTTGGTGGGTTTGGTGTATTTGGTGGGCTTAATGGGCTTAGTCATGCGTGAGTCTTTCCATCTCTTGTAAACTGATGATGCCTAGCATGGCTTGTTGTTTGGCGGATTGCCTGATGGATTGATGGCCTTGTCGGTTGGCGTATGCCTGAAGCTCTTGGCGTGGTGTATCTGCCATGATGAGTGTGGCAAGTTTGGGGGTAATGGGCAGTACTTCATAGATACCAATGCGTCCACGATACCCCTCTCGGCAGGCATGACACCCCACCGCCTCAAAGAAAGTCGCCTGTGCAATGTCTGTATCACCAAAGCCAAGCTGTGTTAGGCTTTGGTGGGGGATTTGTACAGGTTTTTTGCAGTGTTGGCAGAGTCTGCGAGCCAATCGTTGGGCGATGATGAGACTGATGGAGCTTGCGATATTAAAGGTGGCAACGCCCATGTTTTTTAGGCGAATCACCGCATCAAGGGCGGAGTTGGTGTGCAAAGTGGACAACACCAAATGCCCTGTCTGGGCGGCTTTGATGGCGATTTCTGCTGTCTGTATGTCTCGAATCTCGCCCACCATGATAACATCTGGGTCTTGGCGTAAAAAGGCACGCAACACCTCAGCAAAATCTAGCCCAATCTTTGGGTGGATATTGACTTGATTGATGCCGTCAAGCTGAATCTCCACAGGGTCTTCTACTGTCTGAATGTTGATGGTGGGCTGATTTAAGATACCTAGCCCTGTATATAGTGAGATGGTTTTGCCTGAGCCTGTCGGACCTGTGATGAGTATCATGCCTTGTGATTTTTTTAGGGCGGTCAGATACAGGTGTTTTTGTTCATCATTCATGCCCAATGCGTCCATGCCAATGATTGCTTGGGTGCAGTCCAGTAGCCGTAGAACAATCTTTTCGCCAAATAAGGTCGGTGTGGTGCTGATACGAAAATCTATGGACTTGCCACCATGTTCATTAGCCCAAAACTTAATACGGCCATCCTGGGGTTTTCGGCATTCGGCGATGTCAAGCTGAGCCATCACTTTTAGGCGAGTGCTAATCTGACGGCTAGAAGTCTTAGGCGGTGTGGCGACAACCTGCATGACGCCATCAATGCGAAATCTGACTTGATAATGGTGCTCAAACGGCTCAAAATGTATGTCGGATGCCCCAAGTGCGATGGCGTCTTGTAGGATTTTTTGGACGAATTTTACCGTTGGTGTCTCTAGTAGGGCATCAATATTATCGGTGGGGGCGGTATCGATATCATGTTCATCATCGTGCGTGCCAAAGTCATGAAACGCCCCAAGCCGTAGGCTTTGCATGACAAAAGACAGCTTAGTCTCATCAACCAACACAGGCACGATGTGGGCATTGGTGGCAAAAGCCATCTCACTGATCATCTGTGTTCTAAGTGGATTGCTAGTAGCGATGAATACCTGCCCATCTTTGTGTGCTAAGATTAGAACTTCATGACGATTGAGTAGCTCGGCATCAACAAGGTCATTGGGTAGGGTGGATGGGTCTATCTCATCAATATCTACAATCGTCTCGCCTAAGGCGTCGGATAATGCCTGAGCAATGGTCTTGGAAGGTAGATAATCGTACCTAACCAAAAAACGCACCAAGCTCATTGATTGCTTGGCGGATTCTTGTTCGGCTTGGCTAAGCTGAGCTAAGCTGAGTAGTTGCTTGTCTAATAAAAGCCGTGATAAGTCTGTCAAAGATGATGCGTTCATGGACAAATTATGGGTCAAAGTGATCGGCGAAAGTGATTGCTATCATGCCCTACATGATACTATATTTGCTGTATCGTGAGTATGTTTTTTGTCGGTTTGTGATAAAAAACAACAAAAAATCTGCGTATTATCAAAAAAATGCGTTATAATGACCTGTTTATAAACCGCATTTATTTTTAAGTAGGGGTCAATCAAAGGACTTATCATGATTAAGTATGTCATTGGTAACTGGAAATTAAACCCAGCAACGCTCGCTGATGCCACCGCACTCGCTCACGCCATCAGTTTGGCATCAAAGCAGGCAAGTTGCCATATTGGTTGTTGTCCTACTTTTTTGCATCTTGGGGCGGTTAAAGAGATTTTAAAAGACTCATCTGTTTGGGTGGGTGCTCAAGATGTCTGTGCATTTGGCAAGACGGGTGCATTCACAGGCGATGTATCCGCCACCCAAGTGGTTGATATGGGTGCAAACTTCACTCTCATCGGTCATTCAGAACGCCGTAGCTATCATGGCGAGACGAATGTGGTGCTAGCAGATAAGATTAGGCACGCCATTGATGTTGGTTTGGTTGTGGTGCTGTGTATTGGCGAGACGAAGACGCAGTACGATCAAGGCGAAACCTTGGCGGTGCTAGACGAACAGTTGTCTGTGCTTCATGGCTTAGATGTGCCTAAACAACAGCTACTCATCGCTTATGAACCTGTGTGGGCGATTGGCACTGGGCTTACGCCGACAGTTGATGAAGTTGCGATTACGCACCGCCACATTAAGGCGAACTTGGCAAGCCAAGGCATTGATGATGTGGGTGTGCTATATGGTGGCAGCGTCAATGATAACAACGCCAAAGAGCTTGCCACCTGTGAAGTGATTGATGGTGCGTTGGTGGGTGGTGCGTCATTAAAGGCAGAGAGTTTCTCTCTCATCGCTCAAGCATTCAGCTGATATCATTTGGGTTGGTTTTAAAGTTAAGATTGAAAAATATCATCAAGCAGTGATTTTAGATTATGTTTACAGTATTATTGGTTTTTCATATTGTGGTTGCCATCGCCATGGTTGGCTTGATTTTGTTGCAACATGGCAAAGGTGCTGATGCAGGTGCGTCATTTGGTGCAGGTGCAGCAGGCACGGTATTTGGTGCAGCAGGCTCAGCCAATTTTATGACTCGTGCTACTGCTGTGCTAGCGACGGTGTTTTTTGTTACCAGTTTGGTTTTGGCTTGGTACGCTCAGCGTCAAGCAGAAGACCAGCGCCGTATTGACATACCTATGGCTCACACGATGCCAGCAATGAGTACGCCAAGCACCAACGAAACACCGACAGACACGCACTAATAAAAATCACTTGATATTTTAAGATTTATCGTTATAATAAGTGCTACTTTGCGATCGTGGTGGAATTGGTAGACACGCTATCTTGAGGGGGTAGTGCTTCACGGCGTGAGGGTTCAAGTCCCTCCGATCGCACCAAATATTTTAGCCGAGTGATGTTCGTCGTTCGGTTTTTTAATGGTTTGGTCTTTTAAGTAGTTCAAGCAAAATTTGCCAATATGGTGCTGTGCGGTTCTGAGGCACGATTAGAGTATGAACCATCTATCATGCCATTAGAATACAAATAATTTTAACAAAACGCTTGACAACCTAAAAAATCATGATAGAATGGTGTTCTAAATTGATGCGGGGTGGAGCAGTCTGGTAGCTCGTCGGGCTCATAACCCGAAGGTCGTTGGTTCAAATCCAGCCCCCGCTACCACTTTTTAAATCCTTATTGTTTTTACCTACTGGTAACACATGGGGTATCTTATCAAGCAGATAAGATTAGGCTAATAAATCTAAAGCCCACCAACAAGAGTTTTGTGGGTTTTTTTGTATTTGTCATTTACAGATGATACAATACAAACAGGTCATTTTTATTAAAGGACATACCAAGCAATATGAAACCATCGAGTAAAATCGCTGAATTGACCGAGCTGATCGCACCTGCTGTGCGTGCGTGCGGTGTTGACCTGTGGGGTATTGAGTTCATGCCACAAGGTCGCAAATCTTTGCTCCGTATCTATATTGAGGTCGATGCCAAACAGCGTGCCAATGGCGAGCATATCACCATTGAGGATTGTTCGGCGGTCAATCATCAAGTGTCAGGTGTGCTTGATGTGCATGATCCGATTGCAGGCGAATATATTTTGGAGGTGTCAAGTCCTGGCTTTGACCGTCCGCTATTCACACCTGAACAAGTTGCCTTATTCATCGGTGAAATTGTCAATTTGCGTCTGATTCACGCCATCGGACAAGGCGATACCAAACGCCGTAAGGTCGTAGGTCGCTTGATGACGGCAGGCGAGAGCAGTATGACGGTTGTTACTGAAGATAAGCTAGAATTTGAGATTGAATTTAATAATGTAGATAAAGCACATTTGATCTATGAAGGCTGATGCTTTTAGTGCTTTATTTATCAATAAGATTAACCGAAAATTAACCCAAAGGGTGTTATATGAGCCGTGAGATTTTGACCGTTGTTGAGACGGTAAGTAACGAAAAAGGGCTAAATCCTGAAGATATTTTTGAGGCGATTGAGCAGGCGTTAGTTGTCTCTACCAAGAAAAAAGTTTATACCGAACAGCCAGAAGTTGCCATTCGTGTATCAATTGACCGTAAGACGGGCGATTATGACACTTACCGTTATTGGACGGTTGTGGCAGATGAAGATCACGAGATGCCAGCTTGTCAGCTTGCCATCAGTGATTTGGATGAAAATGAGTGGAAAATCGGCGATATCAAAGAAGAGCAAATTGAATCCATTGAGTTTGGTCGTATCGCTGCTACTCAAGCCAAGCAAGTCATCATACAAAAGATTCGTGAAGCAGAGCGTGCATTGGTTGCCGATGCTTTTGAAGCACGCATTGGCGAGCTAATCACAGGCGAGGTCAAAAAACAAAGCCGTGATGGCTATGTGATTGACTTAGGCGAGAATGCTGAGGGCTATCTTGCCAAAGAACAGTCTTTGCCAAGAGAGATGTTGCGTCCAAAATCACGAGTAACCGCTTTATTGTATCAAGTGAACCGTGATGGTCGTGGCTCACAGCTTTTATTGTCTCGTACAAACAAAGATATGCTGATTGCCTTGATGACCAAAGAAGTGCCAGAGATTAGCGAGGGCATCATTGAGATTCGTGATGTGGCTCGTCTGCCAGGTATGCGTGCCAAGATTTCTGTAAAAACCAATGACCATCGCATTGATCCTGTGGGTGCGTGTATTGGTATGCGTGGCACTCGTATCCAAGCGGTACAGCAAGAGCTAGACGGTGAGCGTGTTGATGTCGTGGTGTGGAGCGATGACCCTGCCCAATACATCATCAGTGCCTTAGAGCCTGCCGATGTGTCAAGCCTTGTACTAGATGAAGACGCCAAAACTGCCGATATTATCTTTGCTACCAATGACCAGTTGGCTCGTGCCATTGGCTCACAAGGACAAAATGTTCGCCTAGCATCAGAACTGACAGGCTATAAACTTAACATGATGCTAGAGTCTGAATACCTAGAGCGTCAAGCGTCAGAATCGGAGGCGACCATCAGCCTATTCTACGAGCGTTTAGAGGTGGATAGAGACTTGGCAGAGGCACTGGCGGAGATTGGGTTCTCTAGCATTGAAGAAGTCGCTTATGTACCTGTTGAGACTTTCTATGATATTGACGGTTTGGACGATGAAGTGATCGCCACCATTCAAGAGCGTGCCAAAGAAATCGTCATCGCTGATGAGCTTGAAAAACAAAAAAACATCAAAGAACCAAGTGCTGAGTTGCTTGCTTTAGAAGGCATGACCACTGAGATTGCCTATAAATTGGCTGAGCGTGATGTTATTACGCTAGACGATTTGGCAGAGCAGGCGGTATTTGACATTGAGGACATTGAAGGTCTAGATAGTAAACTTGCAGGCGATCTTATCATGAGTGCACGCCAATCGTGGTTTGAATAACCATGCGTGCCGCCTGTGCGAGTGCCTTATAATGGGTGCCTTTGCATTGAATTAGTCGCTTGCCAAAACACCTAATTTGCGTGATTTGGCAAGCCATCAGATAAATTGGCAATGCTACAAATTTGGTATTGCCTTTGCCAAGAATTAGGTGAAAAACATGGTAGATAATACCCAAGATAAAGAAAATAAACGCATCAGTATTAAATCAAAAACCACTTCTACTGCCAAAGTAACTGGAACATCAGGTAAAGCTAAGGCGGTCAATGTCGTCAAAACCAAAAAAATCGTCTTTGAAAAACCTAACGCTAACAAAATCGCTGAAGAAGTCGCTGCCCAAGCAAAAGCGGCTGAAGAAGCACGCCTAAAAGCCGCCGAAGAAAAACAAGCCGCCGAACGCAGCAAAAAAGAAGCAGCAGAGCGTCAAGCAGCAACTTTGGCTGCCATGCGTGCTAATACCCAAAGCGGTACGCCAGCAGAAGTATCAAGTGCTACCGTTGTGGTCAAAAAAACCAAAAAAGACGACAGCACCAATAAAGCTGACAACAAATCAGATAAAAACAAAAAAACTGCCAAGCCTAGCAAGGTTGAGACACCAGAGGTGAAAAAAGCTCGCTTGGCTCGTGAGGCAGAAGAAGAAAAACTACGCCAACTAGAAGCAGAAAATCGCCGTAAGGCAGCCGAAGAGGCTCAAAAACGCACGCTTGAGCAGATGAAGCAGATGGCAAGTCGTTATTCAGAAAAAGACGATGCCACTAGCACCATCGTGCGTAAAGATGAACCGCTTGCCAAAGGCTTGGTAGGTGCTGCACTAGAAGAGTCGTTTGAAAAAGAGCGTCGTGAGATTAAGCGTGGTGCAAGCACCAATAACGCTCGTGGCAAAGGCGGTAAGAAAAAAGGCAAAGAAGAGCTTGAGATTCGTCCTAAACAGCGTGGTCTAAAATCTTCGCAGTCTAACAAGCATAAGTTTGAAATGCCTGTTGAAAAAATTATTTATAATGTTGAGGTGGGGCAGTCCATCGTTGTTTCTGACCTTGCCCAAAAAATGGCGGTCAAGGTGCGTGAGGTCATCAAATCACTCATGAAAATGGGTGAGATGGTGCGTGAATCTGACACCATTGACCAAGATACTGCAGGTCTTGTGGTTGAAGAATTTGGTCATAATTTGGTATTGGTCTCAGACACCAAGCTAGAAGACGACCTACAAGAGTCTGTAGATGAAAAATCGGGCAATGTACAAGCTCGCCCACCTGTAGTTACCATCATGGGTCATGTTGACCATGGTAAGACATCGCTACTTGATAAGATTCGTGAGGCGAAAGTCGCCAGTGGCGAGGCAGGTGGCATCACACAGCATATTGGTGCATATCATGTAACAACTGACCGAGGGGTGATTACTTTCCTAGACACACCAGGTCACGCCGCCTTTACTGCCATGCGTTCTCGTGGTGCACAGGCAACTGATATCGTGGTTTTGGTGGTGGCAGCTGATGATGGCATGATGCCACAGACCGAAGAGGCGATTGACCATGCTCGTGCAGCAGGCACACCGCTGATTGTCGCCATCAACAAGATGGACAAAGACACTGCCGATCCAGACCGTGTCATCAACGAGCTTGCGGTTAAAGAAGTAGTGCCTGAGGCATGGGGCGGTGATGTGCCTATGATTCAAGTCTCTGCCAAGACAGGCATGGGTATTGATGAGCTACTTGAGACCATCAGTATCCAAGCAGAAGTCATGGAGCTTGAAGCACCGATTGATGGTGCGGCACAAGGCGTGGTCATTGAATCACGCATTGACAAAGGTCGTGGTGCGGTGGCAAGTTTACTTGTCAAAAAAGGCACGCTGAACCAAGGCGATTTGGTGTTGGCCGGTGAGTTCTACGGCAAAGTTCGTGCCATGAATGACGAAAACGGTCAGCGTATCAAGACGGCAGGTCCATCAATTCCTGTAGAGATTTTGGGTTTGCCTGATGCACCGATGGCAGGCAGTGAGTTTTTGGTGGTCTCTGATGAGAAAAAAGCCCGTGAAGTGGCAGATTTCCGTGCTGCTCGTGAACGAGAACGCATCTTAGATCGTCAAAACAAGATGCGTCTAGACATGCTATTTGAGAACATGGGTAGTGAAATCTCAACGCTGAACATCATCTTAAAAACCGATGTGCGTGGCTCGCTAGAGGCTCTATTGGGTGCATTAGATGAGCTATCGACCGATGAGGTGAAAGTGCGTGTCATCAGCTCAGGTGTGGGGGCGATTAGTGAATCCGATGTGATTTTGGCGGAGTCTAGTGAAGCGGTATTGCTTGGCTTTAATGTGCGTGCCGATACAGCAGGCAAACGCAAGGCAGATGAAGCAGGGCTAGATATTCGTTATTATAGCGTGATTTATGGCTTGATTGACGATGTCAAGGCGGCGATGAGTGGTATGCTTGCTCCTGAACACCGTGAAAAAATCTTGGGTATTGCTGAGGTGCGTGAAGTATTCCGCTCAAGCAAGTTCGGTGCGGCGGCAGGCTGTATGGTTCAAGAAGGTGCCATCTATCGCAACAAGCCTATCCGTGTTCTGCGTGATGATAAGGTTATTTTCACAGGTCAGCTACAATCACTGCGTCGCTATAAAGACGATGTGAATGAAGTCAAATCTGGTATGGAATGCGGTCTTGCGGTCAAGGGCTATGAAGTCGCTGCTGGCGATAAGATTGAAGTCTTTGAGATTCACGAAGTAAAGCGTGAATTATAATCGCTAACGATCAACAAAACCCTACTGATGTAGGGTTTTGTTCTTTATAAAAAATATATTATACTAGCCACAACATATTACAATCATTGCAATCAGTCATTCCAAATAAGGAAAACATTATGAATCAACGCCTACAACGCCTAGCTGATCAAATTCAGCGTACACTGTCTGTACTTATCCGTGATGAGATTAACGACCCCCGTTTGACAGGGTTTGTAACCATCTCTAGTGTCAAAGTTAGCCCTGATTTGGGTTATGCTGATGTCTATGTAACGATTCTAGAACCGACCCAAGACGGTGGCATGAATATTGATGCACATCGTGAGAGCTTAAAAGTCTTAAAAAACGCCGCAGGATTTTTGCGTACCGAACTCTCTCACACGATGAAAACTCGCACCACGCCACGCCTAAGATTTCATTATGATGAAGTAACTGCACATGGTAACTACATGGCAGCCCTTGTTAGCGAAGCCATGAAAAAAACAGGCGAGAGTGTGAGTGAGACGGACGAGTGATGGCTAAACAAATCGTCTCAGGTGTATTACTGCTTAACAAACCCAGTGGCATCAGCTCGCATACCGCCCTTGCTCAAGCCAAACGCCTGTTCATGTCGGCAGAATTTGACAGCAAAAAAGCAGGGCATACAGGTACGCTTGACCCAATGGCAACAGGGCTTTTGCCGATTTGTCTGGGTGAGGCGACCAAATTTAGTGCCTTTGGGCTAGATGCTGACAAGGGCTATACCGCCATCATCAAGCTAGGCAGTCAGACCGACACAGGCGATAAAGAGGGTCAAACCATCAAAACTGCCCCCATACCGCCCTTTGCTCAAGAGCAATTAAACGACATTGCCCACTTGCTTACAGGTAAGCAGTTGCAAACTCCGCCCATGTATTCTGCCCTAAAAAAAGACGGCAAAAAACTCTATGAATATGCTCGAGATGGCATTGAGGTGGAGCGAGAGGCTCGCCCCATTGTCATTCATCATCTAAAGTTAACTTGGCTAAGTGATGATGAGATTGCCCTTGAGGTCATCTGCTCTAAGGGTACTTATGTGCGAGTATTGGGCGAGACGATTGCTAAGAGACTAGGGACGGTGGGGCATCTGATTGCCCTGTACCGCACAAGCACAGGTGGATTTGAGGTCGCAAGTGCGATCAGTCTTGATGAGCTATTAGGTTTGTCTTTTGATGAGCGTTTTGACAAACTGCTACCGATTGATGTTTTGCTTGGCCATTTACCCATTATCCAGTTGACCACTGACGAAACTGCACGCATCAAAATGGGGCAAAGACTTAACATTAAAGACCGTATGAGTAGGCTTGATGTCGCCCATGAGAGTTGTCAAGTTCGCCTGTATCATGATGATTGTTTTGTGGGGCTTGGGCGACTAGAGACAAATGGGCGATTACAGCCTTTGCGATTGGTGGCATAATTAAAAGTCAAGTTTGTTTTGATAAATATGTTTGCCAAAACAGTGTGTTTGACCATTAAGTGTATCGGTTGTCCATGTAATCATACAATTTTGGTTGCAATCTGTCAGCTGTTAGCATAAAATACCCAAGTTTTTGATTGCATGCCCATCACTGCCTGTTTTTATGATGTCGGTGATTGGCGATATTATCTAAAAATATGATTTGGGTACAAACTTTTTTGCAATATTTAAGGTATGATTTATGAAAAAATTACTCTCAATGCTTGTGATGACCAGTCTGTCTGCAACAGCAGTTGCCAATGTTACTAATGGTGCTAATACCTATGTACAAAGCTCAGTGGGCGTATCTAGCCTAAACAGTAAAGATATCCAAAGCAAAATCAAAGATAAAGATATGACACTTTCTGTGTCTGTTGGTAAAGATTTGGGTGCGGTACGCTATGCGGTGGATTATACCAATTTTGGTAAAATTCAGCACACCGAAACAGGCTTTGCTAATGATCCAAATGACTACCGCAAAACTACCCTAAAAGCACATTCATTGGGGGTGTCTGCTATCTATGACTTGCAGTCTTATTCAGGCTTTACGCCATATGCTGGCGTTCGCTTGGCTGCTAACAAACTAAGTTTTGATAGAAATTATAGAGTGACCGCCGATAAGCCACATTACCCATCTATCAGTGCCAAGAAAACTCAAATAGGCGTGGGTGCTGTGGCGGGTGTGTCATATGCTGTTAGTCCACAATGGACGATTGATGGTGGTGTAGAATATAACCATTTGGGTAAAGTAGATAACTTTAAAATCAAGGAATATGGTGCTAAAGCCAGCTTGCGTTATGCTTTCTAAGTTTTAAAAACCCCTTGTTTTTTCTAAGTTTTAAAAAAGTCCCTTGTTTTTTGGCAAGGGGCTTTTATTTTTTTGAGCTTTATAACAAGTATACATAGAGAGCGATTTTTATAACGCAAAGATAATTTTTTGTAATATTTCTTTAATTTTCACTTGCAAAATATTGCAGGGGGGTATAATAGCTAAGCTTTTGTAAAAAAGTGTATTTCTTCACAGACCTTAGGCTTGACTAAGGTGATTTTTAAGGAACAATGATGAAAAAAGTTACTTTTAGCTACCCTAGTGGCAAGCATTTCAACTCTAGCGATGGCTGATACCGGCAGTGTGTATGTTCAGGGTAATGTTGGTGCATCAAAACTAAAAATTCAAGATAATGGGACGTATGGTAAGGCGGGATTTGGTATTGCAGTTGGTAAAGATTTTGGTGCGACACGCTATGCGTTAGATTATACCAATTTTGGTAAAATTAAAGCAAAAGGCTTGATAGGAGAGCGTGGTAGGCCTGACTATGACGAATGGACGGAAACCTTGAAAGTTCAGTCAGTGGGTGCATCTGCTTTTTATGACTATCAAACCAACAAAGGTTTCACACCATATACAGGTGTGCGTATTGGCATCAATCAACTCAACTATCAAGAAGAAGGGTTTAAGACTATCATGTCAACAGATGGCTCTTTGAAGAATGAAAATTATAATGAATCAAAGAAAATGACCAAACTTGGTACAGGTATCACTGTTGGTGCACAGTATGCTCTAAATTCACAGCTTACACTAGATGTGGCGACAACTATTTAGGCAAATTTGATGGTACAGCAGTCAACCAATACGGTGCTAAAGTTGGACTACGCTACAATTTCTAATTTTTTAATGGAATTGTTAAAATCCCTTTGTTCTTCACGCAGAGGGATTTTTGATTTTGTGATTTTAAAATGACTTTTTAAAATTTTTGTGTTATAATCAACCCATGTGCCGATAGGCTTAGGCAAACCTTAGCAATGCGATGTTTGCCTGTACTTTTTTGCATTGCGTATTTTTAAGGATTAGTCATGCTAACCAATCAACAACGTGAAGAAATCATCGCTAAATTCAAACGAGGCGAGAACGACACAGGTAGCCCAGAGGTGCAAGTAGCTCTTTTGACTGCTCGTATCAATGACCTACAAGGTCACTTTAAAGCTCACAAAGCTGACCATCACAGCCGTCGTGGTCTGATTCGTATGGTAAACCAGCGTCGTAAGCTACTAGACTACCTAAAAGGCAAAGACCTAGACCGTTACACTACTCTTATCAGTGAACTTGGACTACGCCGTTAATGGGTGTTTGGGTTTTACTGTTGGTTTTTGCCAGCAAACCCTAAATGAAAAACGGTGTTTTTATGAACGCCGTTTTTTAATTTTTTAAAATCCTAATTGCAGTGCCTTAGAATGCTAATGCCTGAATTTTAAAGCCATTGATCTAAAAATCAAGCATTAGCCTTTTATGGTTTGCAATTAAAGTTATAAGGAAACCTTATGTTTAACATTATTCGTCAAGAATTTCAATATGGCAATCAACAAGTCGTCCTAGAAACAGGTCGTGTCGCTCGTCAAGCGAACAGTGTGCTTGTACATATGGGTGATGTTTCTGTACTGGTGGCAGTGGTTGTACGCCTAGAAGCTGTTGCAGGTCAAGAATTTTTCCCATTGACTGTAAACTACCAAGAAAAAATGTACGCTTCTGGTAAGATTCCAGGAGGCTATGGCAAGCGAGAAGGTCGTGCATCAGAATTTGAAACTCTGACCAGTCGTTTGATTGACCGTCCTATCCGTCCGTTGTTCCCAGAGGGCTACTATAACGAGATTCAAGTTACCGCTACCGTCATCTCATCAGGCAAAACCCAAGATGCTGATATTGCAGCGATGATTGGTGCGTCAGCAGCACTGGCGATTAGCCCTGCACCGTTCAACGGTCCGATTGGGGCGGCTCGTGTGGGCTTTATTGGCAATGAATACATTTTAAACCCAAATCTTGCCCAAATGAAAGACAGCTCGCTTGACTTGGTTGTTGCAGGAACAAAATCAGCCGTGTTAATGGTTGAATCAGAAGCTGATGAGCTGTCTGAAGACCAAATGCTTGGGGCGGTGCTATACGGACACGCTCAGCAGCAAATCGTTATTGATAACATTAATGCTTTTGCTCAAGCCGTTGGCAATGCCAAAGCTGAGTTTGTTGCTCCTGCCATCAACGAAGAGCTAAACAACACCCTAAAAGAGCAGTTCACCGCTAAAGTGAGCGAGGCTTATACCATCACTGTTAAACAAGACCGTTATGCTCGCCTAGACGAACTTGCCAAAGAAGCATTGCTACTGGCAGGGGACGAAACTGCCGAAGACCATGCCGACAAGGTAAAAGAAATTAAAGAGCTGTTTGAAACCCTAAAATACCGCACCGTGCGTGATAATATCCTATCAGGTAAACCCCGTATTGATGGGCGAGATTTAGACACCGTGCGTGCTTTGGACATTCAGGTGGGTGTATTGCCTTATACGCATGGTTCAGCACTCTTTACTCGTGGCGAAACCCAAGCACTTGTTACTACCACGCTTGGCACAACTCGTGATGTGAGCTTGGTTGATACCTTGTCAGGTACTAAACAAGACCATTTTATGCTTCATTATAATTTTCCGCATTATTCGGTGGGCGAGACAGGTCGTGAGGGCGGTCCAAAACGCCGTGAAATTGGTCATGGTCGCTTGGCTCGTCGTGGTGTACAAGCAGTGTTACCAAAGGCGGATCGCTTCCCTTATACCATTCGTGTGGTATCAGACATCACTGAGTCTAACGGTTCGTCATCGATGGCGAGTGTTTGTGGTGCTTCATTGTCGCTTATGGACGCTGGCGTTCCGCTAAAAGCCCCAGTAGCAGGTATTGCTATGGGTCTGGTTAAAGAAGGCGATCGATTTGCTGTACTCTCTGATATCTTGGGCGATGAAGATCACTTGGGCGATATGGACTTTAAAGTGGCAGGTTCTGTCAATGGTATCACTGCCTTGCAGATGGACATCAAAATTGAGGGCATCACTCCAGAGATTATGGAGCAAGCCCTACGCCAAGCACACGCAGGTCGTATCCATATCCTAAATGCCATGAATGAGGTCATTGCAACTTCTCGCACTGAAATCAATGCCCATGCACCAAACTACGCCACCATTGAAATCAACCCTGAAAAAATCCGTGATGTCATTGGCAAAGGTGGTGCAACCATTCGTGCCTTGACCGAAGAGACAGGTGCGACAGTTGATATTGATGACAATGGCACCATTCGTATCTTTGGTGAATCTAAAGCCTCTACTCGTGCTGCCATTGCCAAGATTGAGGCGATTACTGCCGAAGTGGAAGTGGGTGTGGTCTATACAGGAACAGTGGCTCGCATCGTGGAGTTTGGGGCGTTTGTTACCATTTTGCCAGGTACAGATGGCTTAGTACATATTAGCCAAATCTCTGATGAGCGTGTAGAAAATGTTACCGACTACCTAACCGAAGGTCAAACGGTCAAGGTACAGGTTCAAGACATTGACAATCGTGGACGCATCAAATTGACCATGAAAGGCATTGAGCAATAATCTGCTTTCATGCAGTCATCATGCTAGCATTATGGCTAATCATGATAAGCATAAAACCACTCCGAATGGGGTGGTTTTGTTTTGTTGGACTTTTTGGGCAGATTTCTTTATACTGCCAAATTTTTTACATCATCAAGAGGGGGTGGTATGCTCATCAATTTTGCCAAGCATTTTTCAAAAGACGCATGGTTTGGTAATGTGCGTGGCGATGTGTTGTCAGGGCTTGTGGTGGCACTGGCACTCATTCCAGAGGCGATTGCTTTTTCTATCATTGCAGGGGTGGATCCGCAGGTGGGGCTGTACGCATCGTTTTGTATTGCGGTGGTGATTAGCTTTTTTGGTGGTCGTCCTGCCATGATGTCGGCAGCAACGGGGGCGATGGCGTTAGTCATGGCAACTTTAGTTAAAGAGCATGGGCTACAGTATTTACTTGTTGCGACGATTTTGACAGGAGTTTTGCAAATCATCGCAGGCTTCTTAAAACTTGGGCTGCTTATGCGGTTTGTGGCTCGTGCGGTGGTGGTAGGCTTTGTCAATGCGTTGGCGATTTTGATTTTTATGGCACAGATGCCTGAGCTTATCGGTCATGGCATGACAACCTACGCTCTCGTGGTGGCAGGTCTTGCTATTATTTATCTGTTTCCACGCCTGCCCATCATCGGCTCGTTGTTGCCATCTCCTTTGGTTACCATTGTCGTTTTGACGGCGGTGGCATATGTCATGGGCATGGATATGCGGACGGTGGGTGATATGGGCAAGCTACCTGATACATTGCCTGTGTTCTTGTTGCCTGATGTGCCTTTTAATTTACAAACTCTGATGATTGTGTTGCCGTATTCATTTAGTCTTATGGCGGTAGGATTGCTAGAATCTTTGATGACTGCCACCATCGTTGATGAGATGACTCAAACCGATAGCGACAAAAACCAAGAATGTAAGGGGCAGGGCGTTGCCAATATTGTGGCTGGGCTGTTTGGTGGTATGGCAGGTTGTGCGATGATAGGTCAGTCTGTCATCAATGTCAAATTAGGTGGTCGCACTCGTTTATCCACTTTGCTTGCTGGGGTATTTTTGCTCATCATGGTGGTGTTTTTGAGTGATTTATTAAAAATTATTGCCATGCCAGCACTTGTGGCAGTGATGATTATGGTGTCTGTTGGCACATTCAACTGGCAGTCAGTCAAGGAGCTAAGAACGCACCCCGTTGGTTTTAACATCGTGATGATAATCACGGTTGCAATCGTGGTCTATACCCACAACCTTGCTTTAGGCGTGTTTGCAGGTGTGCTGTTATCAGCGTTGTTTTTTGCCAATAAAATTGGGCGTTACCTATCGGTACGCCCTTTGCCCACAGGCGATGATGACAGTATGGCGTATGCAGTCATCGGTCAGGTGTTTTTTGCGTGTGCTGATGAGTTTGTGGCAAGTTTTGATTATCAGGCGGTCAAGTCGGTGAGTATTGATTTAACCCATACTCATTTTTGGGATGTTACCGCTATATCATCTCTTGATAAGGTGGTGCTAAAATACCGCAAACTTGGGGTGGCGGTGGATGTCATTGGCTTAAATGAAGCCAGTAAAACCTTAGTGGATAAATTTGGTACGCACGATAAGGAAGTTGATGTGGATATTTTGACCACGCACTAGCAAAGCCTTTTAATATGTCATGGCATGGGGTGATGGTAGGGCTTATTGAATGCGTAAGAAACCGATTAAACAATCATCATGCCCTATGGTGTGGTGTTGTTTCACTATATTAAAGTGTATTATTTTTATTTTCAATCTTACAGCGAGAGTTGAAATGCTATAATTATAACCTACCATCAGGCATTCGCTTGGTGATTTAGTTGTTATTATTTTTAATGGATTGTATTTTGAATCGCTCATCTGCCAAACCATCGGAGTTATCCACTCGCCCACTGCCATTTTGTGTTGTCATGTCTGACCATCAACATCATCGCTTGCCCAAGCAAAATCAGCAGCTGCACAACAACCCATGGCTGCGTTTGGCATTTTTGATTATGGGTTTTATTTTTGTGGGATTTGGTATTGTGGGGGTGGTTTTACCAGGTGTGCCGACAACGGTGTTCATTTTATTGGCAGGCTATTGTTGGGCAAAAAGCTCACGACGCTTTCACGCAAGGCTCATGAATCACAAGGTTTTTGGTAAGATATTAAGAGACTGGCAAGAGAGACGAGCCATGCCCCGTTTCGCCAAATATTTGGCGTGGGGTATGATGCTGTTGTCTTGTGTGCTGATGTTCTTTCGTCTGCCTGATGGTAGGCTATGGCTTGGTGGGCTATTTATGGTGCTGTGCTTGGGCGTGGGGATTTGGATGGCAAGATTGCCTGATGCCTAAATCAATCACAAAAATATCCGCAACAGCTGACTGTGCGGATATTTTTATTGACTATAATGGCAATAATTAAATCAGGTGTTTAGATTTGTTTGGTGCCAAAAATCTTATCGCCTGCATCACCAAGACCAGGAATGATGTAGCCATTTTCATTAAGATGACTATCTAGGGCGGCGGTATAAATTTTAACATCAGGGTGAGCATCATTTACCAGTTTCACGCCTTCAGGGGCGGCGACCAGAACAAGAGCTTTGATGTTGGTGCATCCATGCTTTTTGAGCATATCAATGGTAGCAACCATACTACCGCCTGTAGCGAGCATTGGGTCTAGAATCAGAGAAGGGCGTCTGTCAATGTCGCTGACAAATTTCTCAAAAAATGGCACAGGCTCAAGCGTCTCTTCATCTCGTTGCAAGCCGACAACTGAGATTTTAGCAGTGGGTAACAGGTCAAGTACACCGTCAAGCATACCAATACCAGCACGCAAGATAGGCACAAGCGTTACTGTCTTGCCCTTAATCTGCTCTCCGTCAATCTCACCACACCACCCTTGCATTTTAAAGGTTTCAATCTCAAAATCACGGCTGGCTTCGTACGCCATCAATCTGCCTAGCTCTTTGGTTAGGGTGCGAAACCGATAAGTGTTGCACGAAGCTGCACGCATCAAGGATAGCTTGTGGCGGACTAAAGGGTGGTCGATGACTTGAATGTCTAAATTGTTCATGGGGTTTATGCTCTACTTGGTTTAGTTCTGTCTTAATTCTTTGTATATGATACCAACTGTGGGGTGATTTTAAAATAGTTGATTGACGATTCTTGTATAAAAGTTTCCTGTTTGATGATGGCAAGGCTTAGGCTTGTTGGTTTTGGTAATAAAATGGACAATCAAGCCTAAGTGGGCAAGGGGGATTAAAATCAATTAAAGATTGGTCAGGGTTAAATCTCCATCTTTAATTAGCCCTTTGCGACGCATAATGCGAGAGATGGCGAGTGTCAAGATGGCGGGTAGTATCACATGAAACAGCACAATAAGCATCAGTGTATGCACACTAGCTCCCATTGCCTCTATCGTGCCAACTTGCCCCACCAAGCCTGAAGTACCCATACCAGCACCGATGGGAATGTTGGTCATGCCAAAAATCACCGTAGCAATCGGTGCAAGTATCGCCCCTGCCAATATGGTAGGTAGCCAAATATAAGGGTTTTTTAGGATATTTGGCATCTGAATCATGCTTGTACCTAATCCTTGAGAGATGATGCCAGAGATGCCATTGTCTCGATAGCTCATCGCCGCAAAGCCTATCATCTGGGCAGCACAACCAACTGTCGCCGCTCCTGCTGATAGGTCGGATAACCCCAAGCTGATGGCGATGGCAGCACTAGAGATGGGCAGGGTGAGTAGCATACCCATAGCGATGGCAATGACGATGCTCATCAAGATGGGTGAAAGAGCCATGGACCAGCTAATAAAATCACCCAAAGAAGTCATCAGACTTGAGATGGCGGGAGCGATGAGTTGGGCGGTTGTCACGCCTGTAATCAGCGTGATGGCAGGCGTGATGATGATGTCAATAGGGGCGGTCTTATAAAACAGCTTACCAATCTCTGCCCCAACCACTACAGCGACCAATGCCCCAACCACGCCGCCAAGTTCAGCACCAACCAAGCCTGTAGCAACGCTAGCAAACAGCACAAGTGGTGGTGCTTTTAGTCCAAAAGCAACCCCCGCCCCAATCGCTGCCCCAACTGCAGCTTGGGCGTGTGTGCCGACATTGACCAATGGTGCGATGTTTGCCCAAGTGCCGATGTTCTTTAAAATCAGTCCAATGATGAGTGAACTGAACAATCCAAGAGTCATGCCATTTAGGGCGTCAATGCCATATCTACGCCAAGACAAGACGATGTTTTGGCGTTCTAGGTGAGTGGTGATGTTAAAGTTACGCATAGATATATAGATACGGCTGATGGTGAATGATGAGTTTTGGTGGAGCTGACCTTAGTTTTTTTCAGGTCGTATCCAGCCACTGATGGTGGATTGTCGGCCACGAGCGATGGTCAGCTTATTCTCCTCACAATCTTTGGTGATGACCGAGCCTGCCCCAATGGTGGCTTTATCGCCCACCACGACAGGGGCGACCAATACTGCATTAGAACCAATGCGTACTTCTTTGCCGATGGTGGTCTTGTGTTTATTGACGCCATCATAATTGGCAGTAATCGTGCCAGCCCCCACATTGGTACGCTCGCCCACAGTACTGTCTCCTAGATACGCCAAATGATTGGCCTTTGCACCGCTTGCCATTTGGGTATTTTTAAGCTCAACAAAGTTACCGATATGAACATTGTCCGCTGTTACTGCGTTTGGACGAAGTCTGGCGAATGGTCCAATCTTGTTAGCCTCACCTACGATTGCATTTTCAAGAATGCTATAAGGAGCAACCACTGTATTGCTTGCAATGGTGGTGTTTTTAATCACACAGCCTCCTTGGATTTTGACATTGTCGCCAAGTATGCAGTCGCCCTCAAAAATCACATTGATATCAATCTCAACATCTCTGCCGACTGTTAGATTGCCACGCAAATCAAAGCGAGTGGGGTCAATGATATGCACGCCAGCTTGCATGAGCTGATTTGCTTGATGGATTTGCCAAGTGCGTTCTAATTGGGCTAGCTGTAAACGGTCATTGACACCCTCAATCTCAAAAGCGTGTGTGGGCGATACGGTAGCAATATCAATGCCATCGTCCACCGCCATTTTGACAATATCGGTTAGATAATACTCGCCTTGGGCGTTATTGTTGTTTAGGTTCTTTAGGTATTTATGCAGGATTTCGTTTGCTACGCAGTACACACCGCTGTTGATTTCGGTGATTTGTCTTTGGGCGTCGGTGGCGTCTTTTTGTTCAACAATGGCAATGACTTTGCCATCTTGGCGAATGATTCTGCCCAGTCCAAATGGGTTGTTTACGCTCATGGTTAGCATGGCAAAGGGGCTGTCATTCTCCACCAATTTACTTAAGGTATCTACGCCAATCAAAGGCACATCACCTGATAAAATCAAGCTTTTTCCTGTACTTGGCAGTACAGGTAAGGTCATCATGACAGCATGCCCTGTGCCTAACTGCTCAGCTTGCTCTACCCAATCAATACTTTCATTTGAAAACACATTTTTGACTTGCTTGCCTTCAAAGCCATAAATGATGATGTTCTGTTGACTGCCTAGTTTTTTGGCGGTGTCTAAGACATGACCAAGTAAAGGCTTGCCTGCTAAAGGTTGCAAGACTTTGGGTTTGGTAGATTTCATGCGGGTGCCTTTACCTGCTGCCATGATGATGACGCTAAGCATGATAGATCCTTAATGGGTATTTTTAATAACCAAAATATAAAATGATGAATGTATGCTTTGGTTATTTTAGCATATAATAAGTGCAAGATAACAGTTGGTTTTGGTCATCTGGTTGTTTTTCAGCCATCAACTGTTAGCATCAGTTCGCCGTTGAAATGATGATGCGTCATCAGACTCTTTTTTGCTACTTGTCTTATGGTGGCTTAATCATTTGGATAATTACTTGATAATGTTGATAATATTCCCATGAGTTTTATGAAACCAAGCCAATCAGAATACACAAATGTCCGAGTGCCTAGCGATAAGCTGTTGGGCGGTTCTCATTTTGCTGCCACTTATGCTGCTGAGCATGTGGCTGGTGGGGAGTTTGTGATTGGGGCGGCTTTTGCAGCTTGGGGTGCATCTCCGATGGCAGTACTCGTGGGGCTTGTCATGGGCAATCTGCTGGCAGTGCTAAGCTGGGCTTGGGTGTGTGCACCTGTGGCAGTGCGTGCCAGATTGACTTTGTATGAATATCTGTCTCGCACGGCAGGCGTGGGTTTTGTGCGTGTGTTCAATGTGGTGAACGGTCTTATTTTCCTAGTCATCGCAGGGGGTATGATGACCATATCCGCACAAGCGATACAAGGGATAATAGGACAGCCCCCTCAGATGAATTGGTATCCTAGCAGTATGCTGTTTGTCATTTTGGTGGGGTTTGTTGGTTTGATGGTTGTACTAATTAGCCTTATGGGGTTTAGACAGCTGACAAATTTTGCTCGGTATGTTTCGCCTTATCTGTTTGTTATTTTTGTTGTATGTGCTTTGGCAAGTTTACCAATTTTATGGCAATCAGGGAAACAATCAGGCTTGTCGTTTGGTGAGATTTTTTCTACTTATTTGTGGACGCCGTCTTCTGATAATAGGTCGCTTAGTATGTGGCATATTGCAGTTTTTACATGGGGGCTAAATCTGCCTTTGCATCTGGGCTTGGGTGATATGAGCACATTGCGATTTGCTAAGAAATGGCGATATGGCTATCATTCGGTATGGGCGTGCTATGGCGGTCATTTTGTGGCATGGGTGGGGGCAGGTATGCTCGGGGCGGGCAGTGCCATATTACTGGGCGTGTCTGTACATGAACTTGACATCGGTGGGGTGGTTGTGCCGATTTTGGGGTTGGCAGGGGTATTGGCGGTGGTACTGGCATCGGTTACTACTGCTGTGCCTAGTTTGTACCGTGCGGCATTAGCCTTTGATGCTTTATGGCACTTGGGTTTTACTAAGACTGTATTGTTGCTTGGCGTGCTGACGACAGCAGTGGCGTGCTTGCCATTGATTTTTTTGAAGTGGTTGGATTTGATGGCGTATTTTAATATCGTCATGGCACCTGTGGGAGCAATCATTGCTTGTGAGCATTTTATCCTACCTCGTCTGGGCGTGCGACCGTTTTGGTATGGGGGTAAATCTGCCAACATAAGTGCAATCAAGACTTGGCTGTTTGGGCTTTTGCTTGCTGTCATCTTGCTGATGAGTGGCGTGCATTTGTTTTTTGTATTCATTCCTGTTTGGTTTTTATGCGTGGCGTTTTATGCACTCATGGCGTATCCTCGAGCACAAAAACAAACCGTCCACTATTCGCTCTTATACGATGTGGCTTATGGTGCTGATCAGGATATCTGTGTGCCGCAAAGACACCATCAACAACCTAAATCGGCATTTGGTCGTTTTATTGTTTTACTGGCGATGCTGATGATGTGCCTGCCTTTGTATGTGTCAGACCCAGTTTCTATGTTGGGCGTGTTTCAACTTGGGCTGTTTGTTTTGAGTGTGCTGTATTTTGTGATAGTTGGTCATCAGATGAAGCATGAAAACAATAACAACGCATGAGATGCTTGGCTATGTGTCACAAAATAGATGAGCCAAGCTGAACTAAGCAATGATAAATCTGCTTACCAAAACCATCAATATCCCTGCCATCACCCCTGCTAAGACATCATCAATCAAAATGCCAAATCCGCCAGAGACATTTTTATCCACCCATTTAATGGGAAAGGGTTTAATAATATCAAAAAAGCGAAACAAGATAAAAGGAATGATGAACAACACAGCAAGCAAAGGGTGCATCAGCACCGACTGCACTGGATTTTTATCCGAGCAAAGCAACCAAACGCTTGGTAATAACGCTATCCACATTCCCACCCATTCATCAAAAACGATATGTGGGTCATCATGCACATTCATCAAATCCGAAGTTTTACCGCAAATATGACTACCCACCAAACAACCAATGAGCGTTATGATTAAAAAACCCCAAAATCCCAACAACAACATTGGTAGGGCAATCATCAATCCTCCCAAAGTCCCCCAAGTGCCTGCCGCCCGTTTTGGCAAGCCAGAGCCTAGACCGATACCAAGCCAATAAACGCATTTTTCCCAAAGTGTGGCGGAACTTGGGCAAGGTGGGCAAATGTTAGATTTATAAATATTGGGTTTATGGCTCATAATAATTGCCTTATCGGTAAAAAGGTTGGTTAATAAATTTTTTGGATTGGGCATTGATTGTTGATATTATCGCTTTTTAAACCATTCATCAAAAATGTTCCCAGCCCTGAATAGCAATATCCACTTTTTGATGGCGGTGGTACAGTTGTAAGCCTTGTTGTTCTGTAATCTTGCCAATCTTGAAAATTTGGTTGGGGTGAAGAGCATTGAATTTATCAAAGTTGTCTTTTGATATTGTAAAGCACAGCTCATAATCATCACCCCCATTTAAAATGTGTTGATATTTTTTATCAAAAGGCAGGGCATCCACCTCATCATCGCAGGGAATATCCTCCAGATGAAGCACTGCTCCGACACCGCCGGCTGTTAAGATATGCCCCAAATCTTGCCCCAAGCCATCTGATATGTCAATCATACTACTGGCATAACCGACCAGTTTTTGACCTAAATCCACCTTAGGCATGGGCAAATCCAACGCATTTTGTAAGGTGGTTTGTTGTCCAGTTAAAATGTGTGATAATGCTAGGCTTGCTGTGCCGATGTTACCACTGACACAAATCATATCGCCAATTTTTGCCCCACCTCGTTTAATAGCCTGTCCTTTTTTGACAAAACCTAAAGCGGTAACACTGATGGTCAAGACATCTGACTTTGTGGTATCGCCGCCGATTAACTCTACATGAAATTGATTGCAAATATCTGACACACCCAAAGCAAATTCTTTTAGCCAATTTGCATTGTTTTTGGGTAAAGACAGTCCCAACAAAATTGCATAAGGTGTAGCTCCCATACTGGCAAGGTCGGATAAATTAACCGCCACCGACTTATAACCGATGGCATAAGCGGTGGTTTCAAAGGCGAAATGTCGCCCTGCAATCAGCGTATCCATGCAACTGACAAGCTCGGTATTGGCTGAAATGGTGCTGACAGCACAATCATCACCAATCCCTAGTACGGTATTTTGGTGTCGGTTGGTGCTGTTTTTAAAATGCGTATTGATTAAAGAAAATTCGGACATTATGGGTATTCTGGTCGGATGATGAGTCTTAAAAGCACATGAATCACAATCTAATTGATGTTTGCCATATGATGATGGTTAGACTGTTTGGCTTGACTGTACCTATATTATAAAAATAGCGAAAAAACCAATAACAATGGCACGGTTAATAAAAGAGTGGTTGCTTTTAAACCTTTGAATATCTACATTGTTTTTGAAATTTTTAAAAATCCCTGCTTAGCAAACAGGGATTTTTAATGAAAATTTAGCATTTTTGGTGTGCCGTTTTTATCGGTGTGCCACTTTTGGATTTAGTCCAGATTTGGCAGGGGGTTTGTATCAGTAGAATGTAAGTTGGCACCTTGTTTTTCGCTAGCACGCACCTCTTTGGCATATCTGTCTAAGATGGCATTGATGAACTTATGCCCATCGGTTGCCCCAAAGTGAGTATTTAACTGCATGGCTTCATCTAACACTACCTTGTATGGAATGTGCAGGCTGTGTTTTAATTCGTATGCACCGATGAGTAGTACGGCTTTTTCGATGGTATCTAACTTGTCAAAATTGCGGTCAAGATAACGAGAAATATCCACAATCAACTCGCCTGCCTGTATGGGAATCTCACGCATTAGCTCATGATAATAGCCTAGATGCACTGTGTGCATGGCATTTTCGCTACGAGTACGGGCGACAATCGTGTGTGGCTCATTACCACCTAATAAATCACGACTCTGTGTGGCAAAACGATAATCGGTCATCAGCCATTCATACAGACCTTGCACTGCAAATCGGCGAGCCTTACGCACGGCGGTGTAGCTGGTTTTATAGCCTGTTTCGTTGATGTTGAATTGGTCGTTGGTGGTGTTCATAATATACCTTAAAATAAAATAGTGCTACATTGAAATCATCTTTCAATGGAAAAATTGGAGCAAGGTGCGATATTCAATGCTGTTACTGATGAAAAACCGCCCCAATACCAGATTATTAAATCGCCTTTAATACGCTTGCCATCTCAATGGCAGTCATGCCAGCTTCATAGCCTTTGTTGCCTGCTTTGGTGCCAGCTCGCTCAATGGTCTGTTCGATGTTTTCGGTGGTAAGAATGCCATTGATGACAGGAATGTCATAATCTAGAGCAACTTTAGATAAGCCTTTGGCAGACTCGCTAGCTACGATGTCAAAATGTGGTGTCGCTCCACGAATAATCGCACCCAAAACGACGATGGCGTCATATTTTTTTGATTTGGCGAGTTTTTGAGCGGTTAAAGGCAATTCAAATGCCCCTGGCACACGCACGACAGTGATGTTTTGACCTTGTACGCCATGACGCAATAGGGCGTCTAATGCCCCTTCTACCAAACTCTCAACCAAAAATCCGTTAAAGCGACCGACAGCGATGGCGATGCGTAGGTCTTGATTTTGGTCTAAAGCACCATCAAGGTGAGTGACGGCAGATTTTTGGGTGGTGTAGTTCATAGTTGACTCGTTTTTTACTAAAAAATGGGTATAAAATTTTGCTTATGATAGCATATTTTGGCAAAAATAGGGCGGTTCTCGTGCGTTTTGGTTGCGACCAAGTGGCTTTTCTGATGGTAAATAAGTTGGTTTTATTTGTCTTTCGCCCAATCCATCAAAGGCGGACAGAGATGCCTTGTTCTGCCATGTACTGTTTGGCTTCAAAGATGGTATGGTCGCCAAAGTGGAAGATGCTTGCTGCTAGCACCGCATCAGCACCGCCTTGGAGTACGCCATCGGCTAGGTGTTGTAAGTTGCCCACGCCACCTGATGCAATGACAGGGATATTCACAAGATTGCTAATGGTGCGTGTGAGCAACAAATCATAGCCTGCTCGTGTGCCATCGCCATCTATGCTAGTAACAAGTAGCTCGCCTGCTCCTCTTTTGGTCATCTCAACCGCCCATTCAACCGCATCAATGCCAGTAGCACGGCGACCGCCATGTGTAAAAATCTCAAAACCAATGCTACCATCTGCTCGTACCACTCGCTTGGCATCAATAGAGACCACGACGCACTGAGAACCAAAGCGAGCGGCGGCATCGCTGACCAGCTCAGGGTTGGTGATGGCAGCAGAGTTGATACCAACCTTGTCCGCTCCAGCGTTTAGCAGATTTCTGATGTCGTCAATTTTACGCACGCCACCACCTACTGTCAGTGGAATAAAGATATTTTTGGCGATTTGTTCTACCATATGATAGGTGGTGTCTCGCCCATCGCTGGTGGCGGTGATGTCCAAAAAAGTAATCTCATCGGCACCGTCATTATTGTAGCGAGTAGCAACCTCAACAGGATTGCCTGCATCTTTAATGTCCACAAAGTTTACACCCTTGACAACTCGACCATTTTCAACATCAAGGCAGGGGATTAGGCGTTTTGCTAGCATGATTTTCTCTTGTATGTGATATCTGATTTGTTGCACTTATTATGACAATAAAGGCGTATTTATACAACCATCTTGGTAGAGATTTTTTCTTGGGGCTTATTTATTGATCAATTTGATTGTTTGTACTGCCTTTTTTACATCATTATTTTTTTATTGTCATTTTTATTCAAGATTTTTAAATCTCTAGCCTAGTTGCTAGCAGATTAAAACCACCTATCTGGTGGTTTTTTATGGTAAATTTATCCAAAAAGTTTTAAAATAGCCATTTTGGCTGATTTTATTTTATCCATTATTACCGAGAGCCTGCCATGTCTGTCTATACCCACCTGTCTGATGATGAATTTTTTGCGTTTTGTGGTTTGTTCGGTGTGAAGTTTAATAAAGCCATTCCCATCACGCAAGGTATCAAAAATTCTAATTGGTTTATCCAGACCGATACGGACAGTGGTGAGAGCTTCTCTTATGTGTTTACTTTATACGAAGAGCGAGTGCCTGCTGATATTATTAAAATGGCGACCGTCATGCACGCCCTAAAAGACAAGCTACCGATCGCCTCGCCACTCATCAAGCTGACCGCTAAGGGTCAAAATATCGGCGAAGATTGTGTCATGCGATATGAGAATAAGGCGATTTTGGTGGTGCCAAAATTATCAGGTTCACACCCTGCCAATACCGATGAATCCATGTGCTTTGAGATGGGAAAAGCATTGGCAACTTTGCATCAGACCCTAAAAACCTTAGAGCCTGCCGAAAAGTACGGCGTGCCACTTTATGACTGGACAAGGGTCAAAGACCGTGAGACCGCCTATATGCCCTCTGATGAGGCTCGTCTTATGAATGACATCTGGACAGCTTATGCCAATCTGCCTGATGATTTGCCAAAAGGCTTGTGCCATTTGGATATGTTTACGGATAATACGCTGTGGGACTTTTCAGATGATACGGCTAGTCTAACAGGACTGCTTGACTTTACAGAGGTATCGGTTGAGCGTTATCTGATGGATATTGCCATTACCATCAATGATTTTTGTACCACTTGGGGTAATGCGACTGATGGCGAAAGCGTCAATTTTAGCACTGATAAAATGACGGCTTTTATTGACGGTTATGAAAGCATTCGTCCGCTTACCAATGATGAAAAAATTGCCCTGCCTGTCATGCTTGCTTACTCTGCCGCAATCTTTTGGTTGCTTCGCCTAAATGTTATCCACTATAATCGTGAACAAGGGCGTACAGGCGATGACATTATGGTAAAAAACCCTGATTTGATGAAACGGCTGGCGAGTTTGCATTGGGGGCGTGCTGTCCGCTCATGAATTTAGCCCAAAGCACCTTTATTGATTTGTTTGCAGGTATTGGCGGTTTTCATCAAGCTCTAAGCCATTTTGGGGCAACTTGCGTGTTTGCCAGTGAGATAGACCGCCACGCCTGCCACACTTACCACGCCAATTATGGCATCATGCCACATGGCGATATCACCCAGATTGCCGAACACGACATTCCTGCCCATGATATTTTGTGTGCAGGATTTCCCTGTCAGGCGTTTTCTATCTCTGGCAAGCAAAAAGGCTTTGATGATGTGCGTGGGACGTTGTTTTTTGATATTGTGCGTATCATTAAACACCACACCCCCAAAATCGTCCTATTAGAAAATGTCAAAAATCTCGCCAAGCATGATAATGGCAATACCCTAAAAGTAATATTAGCTCATTTAAATGACTTGGGCTATCGTGTGCATTATCAAGTATTAAACGCATCGCATTTTGGTGTACCTCAAAACCGAGAGCGGATTTACATTGTCGGGTTTCATGACAGCCTACAACAAGATGGCTTTACTTTTCCCATTGGCGATAATTCCCCGATTTGTGTTTTGGATATTTTACAAAATCATTCCCATATTGCCCCAATACAGCGTGATGATGTTATTTTTAAAAATAATTATCAAGCCATTTTTGATAAACATGGCAATAAAATATTACCCAACAAACCCATTCAAATTGGCATTGTCGGTAAAGGCGGACAAGGCGAGCGTATTTATCATACGGACGGTCATGCCATTACGCTATCGGCTCATGGCGGGGGCATTGGGGCAAAAACGGGACTGTACCACATAGACGGACACATTCGCAAACTCACCCCCAGAGAATGTGCCAGATTACAAGGCTTTGGTGATGATTTTATCATCAACCCAAAAGACGCCCAAGCCTATAAGCAGTTTGGCAATAGCGTGGCAATTCCTGTTTTAAAAGCCATTTTAAAAAACATCAAATCATATTAGGATAAAATGACAATGTTTAATGATAAGCAACAATTGGGTTCAAACACCGCAAAAGGCGGTTTTGCTAATGAAAAAACCATTGTCGCTAAATTCAATAATTATAAAAATGACAAGCACGCCCAAGCATGGCTTGCCACAATGGGCTATCATGCCGATGATATTCAAACGCTCAATGCCATACAAATGCCCACACGCCTAAATAAAAACAAAGTCACACAATTTGGCATTAGTGCCGAGCAATTTGACTTTACCCAAAAATACAAAAAAGCCGACTTGCAAATTCAATTAACCATTTGTGTTGATGATATTATTTATCGTGAAAACATCTTTGTAAAAAAAGCAGATTTGTCCGCCAATTTTAATCAAATAGACAAACGGGCAGTAACCACCTATCAGCAAATGTGGGGATTTGATGATGACATTGCCAAAACGCTCAAACAATTTACAGGCGAGATTATCCCCACCGAAAGGGAGCAAATCTCATTAAAGGACAAAAGACGGTGGTATTTGACCGAATTGCCCAGTAGTGATACCCAAAAACTGATAGAATTTTTGACTTCCAACAAATATCTCATCATCAGCGACATTATCAAGGGGCGTGGCATGCTGTGTGCCGAGTGGTTTTTGGTGAGTCGTTTTTATGGGGACGGTATGATTGATTATTGCCTAAAAAACATCAATGAAGTCATCAACCACTATGCTCAAGGCGATGTGCAGATTAGCCCAAAAGGAAGTCTTGTCATTGGCAGGCTCACCGCCCAACGCAAAGGCGGTACGCCCGACCCCACATCTTTGCAATTTAAAATCAAACCTTTGGATATTTTTAATTCATAAAAAACTAGGTAGAACCCATGTGCCAATTACTTGGAATGAACTGCAACACCCCCACCGACATCGGTTTTAGCTTTGCTGGCTTTCGTCAGCGTGGCGGAGCGACCGACCATCATGAAGATGGTTTTGGCATTGCCTTTTTTGAGCGTGGTGAAACTGGCAATATGGGGTTACGCCAGTTTCATGATAATCAGCCAAGCCATTTATCACCAGTGGCAGATTTGATCAATCAGTATCCCATCCGTGCGATGAATGTCATCGCTCACATTAGGCGAGCCACGATGGGAGATAAAAACAATCTATCTAATGTTCATCCCTTTGTGCGTGAAGTATGGGGCGAGCAGTGGGCGTTTGCTCACAACGGACAGATGAGTCAGAGTTTTGTGCGTCGTACTCAGCGTTTGGCTGCCAATGGCAACGCTGAATATTACGCTCCTGTAGGCACGACCGACAGCGAACTTGCTTTTTGTTATCTATTAAACCGCCTAAAAGCAACCTTTAAGACTCGCCCATCTGATGAGGCGTTATTTGCTTTTTTAACCGCTCAGTGCCGATATTTATCTGCTAACGGTCTATTTAATTGCTTGATTTCTAATGGTAGCTGGCAATTGGCTTATGCAGGAAGTCTCTTATTTTATCTGACTCGTAAAGCTCCTTTTGGCGAAGCTCAGCTGTCTGATGGTGAGATGAGTGTCAATTTTGGTGATGTTGCGACCGATAAGGATAAGGTAACTATTTTGGTAACGATACCACTCACCACCAATGAAAACTGGCAACAAATCGCCGTTGATGAGTGTGTGGTGTTCGCTGATGGCGATGTGGTCTTTAGAGACACCCCAAGCAAAAAAACCTACCTATCCATTGAAGAGGGCATTGCTTTGGCCAGAAGTGTGGGGGCGAGTGTTTAAGGTTTGGTCAAATTAGGTAAGCGAAAAGAGGTTCTAAAGCCACATAATAGTCGTACCGCAAAGGTGCATCCAGTGGGAAATTTTGATTGTATCAAACTTAACAATAGCTTGATTCCAGAACAAACAAACCCTACAATTCTCCGATTTTTAGCTAAAAAATGAAAGCTCTTGTTGTGATTGATATCCAATGCGATTTTATGCCTGGTGGTGCGTTAGCCGTACCGCTAGGCGATGAAATCATCCCTATAGTAAATGTATTACTACCCAAGTATCAGCACATTATTGCCACACAAGATTGGCATCCTAAGCATCACAAAAGTTTCGCCTCTAATCATTTAGGCAAGAAACCTTTTGATGTGATAATAATAAATGGTATAGAACAAGTGCTGTGGCCCAATCATTGCATAGCTGGGAGCTGTGGGGCAGAGTTTCACCCTGATTTGAAAACACAGTACTTTAAAGTCATTATTCGTAAAGGCACCAACCCAGAAGTAGATAGTTATAGTAGCTTTTTTGATAATGATTATGTGCAATCAACAGGGCTTGAAGGATGCCTTAAAGAATTAAAGATTACAGAATTACACTTTGTAGGTTTGGCTGCAGATTATTGTGTATATCACTCAATGAAAGATGCTTTAAAATTAGGTTTTAAAGTGAAATTATATGAAAATGCCACCAGAGCCATTTCTGAAGAAAATTATCAAAAGCAGAAAAAAGAACTTCTACAGAATGATGATTTTGGTATTTTGCACTACACTTTAGATTAAATCTACCATGAAAATAGCCTGATTTAGATACGGCAAAATAGGTAAAGTGATTGAAAGATGGCGACAGAACACGGATGCGAAATCGTTTTGAGAAATCCATCCATGTACTGAAGAGAGTATTGATTTGGCCAGAAGTGTGGGGGCGAGTGTTTAAGGTTTGATTGCTATGATAAATAGCGTATCATAGCTTAAAGGATAGCCTTTATCGGTGGCAAATTTTTCATAATTATCATAAAAAGCATTCAAGGAAGAGCGTGTCCACACCTGTCCGCCCACTGCCACACCTGTATCTTTAATGTGCTTTAAGATGTCTTTGGGGCAAGAGAAATATAGCACTTCTTGATGTTGATGGGTGCTGATGACATCAAAACCTGCCGTTTTTAGCATGGTTAAAATATCATCCATACTATGATAGTCTAGCCCTATGCCTGTCAATGTTTTGACTTGACTTAAGTTTTGTTTGCCAAAACTTGCAAAGGCAAGTACACCACCAGTTGTCAAACTTTGAAAGACTCTTTGAATAAGGCTAGATAAGTCCTTTATCCATTGTAGTGCTGAGCTTGATAAAACTAAGTCCACTTTTGGCAAATCAAGACTTTCTATATCACCGATTAGTAAATCTGCTCCATCAATACCCACATTGTACAAGTCATTAAGATATAGTTGTTCAATCTCCCATATGCTTGTATAAATATTGGTCAAGTTTCCGATGCCACAACCAATCTCTAGTACGCTTTTTGGACTAATGTTGGGCAGGTGTAATGACAACAAGTCGATGAGCGTCTGGCACATTTGGTGCTGAACGATGGCTGCTTTGCCATAAGTGGCATGAGCTTTGGCGAAGTTTTGAGCGACTTTATGGGTGTCCACATGAGTATTGATCATTGAAAACTACCTAACACATGAAGAAAGTCATCAATTTGTCTTCGTGTGATATCAGCGGTCAAGCACACTCGTAGGCGAGATGTGCCTACAGGCACGGTGGGCGGACGAATGGGCAGTACATAAAAACCATGTGAGCGAAACTTATCCGCTAAAGCAACTGTTTGGTTGTTATCACCGATGATGATGGGTATGATGTGGCTGTCTGATGGGCATTGATAGCCTAATTCTTTGAGTCTTTGAATAAAATATTTGGCATTGTCTAGTAGCTCTTGGCGTTTTTTGTGAAGCGATGATGACTTTTGGAAAATAAAATCTGACCACAAGGCATTGATGGGTGGCAGATTGGTGCTAAAAATTACAGGTCGCATGGTATTAATCAGCACCTGTTTGATGACCTCATCACAGACCAAAAAGCCGCCGATGCTAGCAAATGCCTTGCCAAATGTCCCCACCAAAAAATCAATCTCATTCATCACGCCCATCTGCTCTGCCACTCCAAGTCCATACCTGCCAAATACGCCCACGCCATGAGCCTCGTCCACATATAAAGACACATTGGGATATGCCTGCTTTAAGGCGGCAAGAGCGGTTAAATCTGTCACATCGCCGTCCATGCTAAAGACGCTTTCGGTCATGATGATAATGTGGCGATAATGGGCGTGGTGCTTGTCAAGCAGTGCGTTTAATTGACAAAAATCCTGATGGCGATAGCGATAAGATTTTGTGCCACGCTCTTTGGCTAAGCGTATGCCATCTATCATGCTGGCATGTACCCATTTGTCCGCCAAAATAAGCGTTTGTTGATCG
This sequence comes from Moraxella sp. E33BD, assembly GCF_041807865.1. NCBI lineage: Bacteria > Pseudomonadati > Pseudomonadota > Gammaproteobacteria > Moraxellales > Moraxellaceae > Moraxella > Moraxella sp. E33BD. The sequence goes on from NZ_JBGTZD010000008.1 coordinate 90,712, forward strand.
CATAAAGCAGGCATGATACCAATATTCATGTGATAGCCACTATTAAATATCAGCACCTCTCGTTTGTATGCTTTTGATAGCGTGGCTTCTAGCTGTTCATGGGCGTTGAAATTGCCTGTCAGTAGCCGTGATGACGATGAGCCAAATCTAAAATCAGTGCAGTGCTGATAAGTGCGTAAAAATTCATCTTTTAAGGCTTGGTCATTGATTAGCCCTAGATAATCATTGCTAGATAGGTTAATCAGTGCAGTCTGTGGGCGAAAGCTACGAATGCTATCTTTGGCATGTAGGGACGCTATTAACTGGTGATAGGGGGTAAACTTGTGGTTCATAAATCATCAAACAGCTGACAGGATTTGGCTTATCTTAGGGGATATAAGGGGTAAATGCAAGTCGTTGCAACTTATTTGTTTATATGGATTTACAGATATCAGGTGGTTGGTAGATTTGCTCGGCGTGATAAGCAGGCAGAAGATAAAAACATAGCCATTATTGACAATGGCTATGTTTATTTGTCAATCAAGCAATTAGTAAGCAATCAGTATTCAATCACCACTTTCATCGCTTTTGTCTCTGATGCGTGTTTAAACACATCATAGGCTTTCTCAATTTCACTAAATTTAAAGTGATGAGTTGCCAATTTTTCCATTGGCAATTTACTGCACTCGCAAGCCTTTAGTAGCATACCAGTTGTGTTGGCGTTTACCAGACCTGTGGTGATTTTTAGGTTTTTAATCCATAATTTGTTTAGTTCAAAGTTAACTGGCTGACCGTGTACGCCCACATTGGCGATGTTGCCACCTTCTTTGACGATTTTTTGGCAGATGTCCCAAGTGGCAGGATAGCCGACCGCTTCCATGGCACAATCTACGCCACGCCCACCTGTGATTTCAAGTACTTTAGCAACAGCATCTTCTTTATCAGGATTGATGGTGTGTGTCGCACCCATTTCTTTTGCCATTGCCAAGCGGTTTTCGTCCATATCAATGACGATGATGGTTGATGGCGAGTAAAGCTGACCAGTCAAAAGACAGCCCATGCCTACAGGACCTGCACCAACAATCGCAACGGTATCACCTGGTTTGACATCGCCATACTGTACGCCGATTTCGTGCCCTGTTGGTAGAGCATCTGATAAGAATACGGCAACATCGGTGTTTAGGTTGTCTGGTAGAATGTACAAAGAGTTGTCGGCAAATGGTGTACGCACATATTCTGCTTGTGTACCATCAATCATATAGCCCATGATCCAACCGCCATTTTGTTGGCAGTGAGAATACAGTTGTTTTTGACAGTTTTCGCACGAACCACAACGACTGACGCAAGAGACGATGACTTTATCGCCTTTTTTGAAATTTTTGACGGCAGAACCAACTTCTTCAACGATGCCAATGCCTTCATGTCCTAAGATACGGCCATTCCACTCGCCGGTTTTTTCACGAGCGACAGCTTCAATCTCTGGGTTTTTACCCTTCCAAATACCCAAATCTGTACCGCAAATGGTGGTTTTGGTCATTTTGATGATGGCGTCTGTTGGGTCAATGATGGTGGGTTTTGGACGCTCTTCAAAACGAATGTCGTTCGCTCCGTAGTAGGTCATTGCTTTCATTGTTGCCATGATACACACTCCTTTTGATTTGATAAGGTTGACTGTCAACCTATTTGCTACATTAGCATAAGTCAAACACAAGGTAAAGAAAAAAAATTTAATAAAATCAATATGTTATATTATATCAATTATTATTTTATGAACGCTTTAAGAGTTAGGCTCTTGAAAAATCAGTTTTTATCTCTAAATTATTTGGTGTATTTTTTAATCATATGGGAGTAAATCATGACCGCAACCAACCATCAGTTTGAAGCTGAAGTTACCAAACTTTTGCATTTAGTTACGCACTCATTATACTCAAATCCTGATATTTTTATCCGTGAGCTGGTGTCAAATGCTTCTGATGCCTGCGATAAATTGCGTTTTTTGGCGACCACAGACGGCACTTTGTACGAAAACGATGGCGAATTGGCAGTGAAGATTGATATCAATCCAACTGATAAGACTTTGACCATCAGTGATAATGGCATTGGCATGAATAAGAACGATGTCATTGAAAATCTAGGTACGATTGCCAAATCAGGCACTAAGGCATTTTTGGATAAGCTGTCGGAGACGGACAAAAAAGACGGCAACCTGATTGGACAGTTTGGTGTGGGGTTTTATTCAGGTTTTATTGTTGCTGATAAGATTGTTGTTGAGAGCAGAAAAGCAGGCGAGGATAGCAGTCAAGGTGTTCGTTGGGTATCTGATGGCACAGGGCAATTCACGACTGAGTCTATTGATAAGCAGGCACGAGGCACAACCATCACCTTGCATCTAAAAGATGAGTATGCCGAAGGTGAGCAAAACTACCTAAATCGCTACAAAATCACTTCACTCATTAATAAATACTCTGACCACATCAGCCTTCCTATTCAGATGTACAAAGAACAATGGCAAGATGAGCTAGATGACGAGGGCAAGCCAATCGCTGGCAAAGGGCAGTATGTTACTACCGATGAATACGAGACCATCAACAAGGCGTCTGCCCTATGGACGCGTGCAACCGCTGACATCAGCGATGAAGAATATCAAGAGTTCTATAAAACACTAAGTCATGACTTTAGTGATCCGCTTACTTGGACGCATAACCGTGTTGAAGGGCGTGTGCAATATACCCAGTTATTATATATCCCGACCAAAGCACCGCATGACTTATATGCCCGAGAACAACAAAGAGGGCTAAAACTCTATGTTAAACGAGTATTCATCATGGATGATGCCGAACAGCTACTGCCGATGTATCTACGCTTCATCAAGGGTGTGATTGACACTTCAGATTTGCCACTGAATGTCAGTCGTGAGATTCTCCAAGAAAGCAAAGATGTTAAAGCAATTCGTGATGGTAATGCACGCCGTATACTGACTTTGCTTGCCTCATTGGCAAACAGTGAAGATGTAGATAAGCAAGATAAGTTTAAGGCATTTTATGCTGAATTTGGCGATGTACTAAAAGAAGGTTTGGGCGAGGATATGTCAAACCAAGAACGCATTGCCAAGTTACTTCGCTATACCACCAGCACCAATGGCGAGCTTGCTACAGGTTTTGCTGACTATAAGGCACGCATGAAAGAGGGGCAAAAAGCGATTTATTATTTGACCGCTGATAATTTAGCCGCTGCCAAGAATAGCCCACAGCTTGAGCTGTTTAATAAAAAAGGCATTGAGGTTATTTTAATGACTTCTCGTGTTGATGAATGGGCGATGAATTTTCTGCATGAGTTTGATGGCATACCACTTCAAAACATTGCCAAAGGAGCGGTGGATTTGGGTGATTTGACTGATGAAGCTGAAAAAGAAGAAGTGAAGCAACAAACAGAAAATCTAAAACCTGTGGTTGAACGCCTAAAAAGCACACTAGGCGAGCGTACCAAAGATGTGAGAGTCTCTAGCCGTCTGGTAGATAGTCCTGCTTGTCTGGTGGTGGGTGATGGCGAATTAACACCGCAGATGGCACAGATGTTAAAGGCAATGGGGCAAAATGTGCCTGAGATTAAACCAATCCTTGAGATTAACCCAACGCATCCGCTGATTACTCGTTTAGATGATAGTAGCGACTTTGATGACCTAGCCCAAGTCATCTTTGATCAAGCTTTGCTTGCTGATGGTGGTACGCTTGATGACCCAGCAGGGTATTTAAAACGCATCAATAAGCTATTATTGAAATAAATTGTATGATTAAGTATAAAAACGCCCACTTTTTGGGCGTTTTTGTTTGTTGGTGTGGTGGGTAAAGGTGGTATGATGAGCATAAACATTGTACAATATTGCTTGATGTATTAAGCCTAATATATAACCATTATATAACCATGAGTGATTTTTCTTCTCTTTTTGCAACCATCAATCTGTCTGCACCGTGGCTGATGCCTTATCAACATATTCATCAGCTTTTTGTTGAGAGCGAGCAGACAGGAGATCTTGCTGATTGGTTGAATGGCTATTTTTGCCAGTATGCCATCAAGCCTGTGCTATACGGTACGGAGCGGTCATTGCGTTTTGTCAGTCAAGATGATTTGCCACATGGCACAGCCTATGAAAAGCATATTTTTGATACTGCCAACATTCCGACTAGAAACAATCTTCATGATTGGTTTGGTGCGTGTGTCTGGTCGGTATTCCCTAAATCAAAGGCGGTGTTAAACCATGTGCATATTCGTGAGATGGCGTACGATGATCAGCTAGGTGGACGCAATCGTGTCAGAGATGCCATCACGGTATTTGATGAAAACGGGGCGATTTTGGTAACCAAAGATAAGGGCATTGCCACCGCTTTAAAAAATTTTGATTGGCAAAACTCATTGGTTAGCCCCAGAATCTTTTGGCACAACCCCAATGCCATCAGCGACCAAGAAAGTAGTCAGGTTGTCATCTTTGGGCATGCTTTACTTGAGCAACTCATCACGCCTAGAAAACCTTTATGTAGTCATACGCTGATTATTGAGGTGGATGATGAATACTTTTCCAAAGATTTGGCAGGTAGGCTAAGTTATCTAGACGAACTGTTAAGTGTTCGGCTTATTCGTTGGCTAGTGGCAGGGGCAACCCCAAGAGACTTATCACCTTTACCCATTTTAGGCGTGCCACACTTTTGGGATAATGATAATGCGTCATTTTATGATGATGCTTTTGTGTTTCGTGATGGGCGTAGAAAATAAGTGTTTTGCTGAGATGATACAACCCTAATTTGATGGTTATCCAATCTTGTCCAACTTGCCAACAAGTCGTCGCTTATGAGTACTTATTAACAAGCAACGCTGTATAACAAAAATGCACCCTAAAGTTAGGCGTGCATTTTTAAAGATTATTCAAATTGCCCAGATGTTTAAATTGGCTAACTGTCAAAAATCTTGCCTTTGTTGATGATGCCATTGGGGTCAAATACCGCCTTGACTGCTTTCATGTATTCAATCTCGGTTGGGGAGCGAGTGTAATCCAAATATGGCTTTTTGGTCATACCCACACCGTGTTCGGCAGAGATGGAGCCTTTGTATTTTTGTACAGTTTCAAAGACATATTTATTGACCGTTTGACATTTGGCAAAAAAGTCGTCCTTGCTAAGGGTGTCAGGCTTTAGGATATTTAGATGTAAATTGCCATCGCCAATATGCCCAAACCAACAAATCTCAAAATCAGGGTAATTGTCCTTGACAATCTGATCGATATCACTAATAAAATCGCCTAAGTGCGTAATGAGTACTGATACATCATTTTTGTAAGGGGTGAATACTGAAATGGTTTCGGAGATACTTTCACGCAGTCTCCATAGGTCTTGAAGTTGTCCTACGCTTTGGCTCATTACGCCATCAACAATCAAACCTTCTGCCATCGCACTCTCAAACACATTCATGGCAGTATCCAAAACTTCATCACAGACCGCCTCAAATTCCAATAAAACATAAAAAGGCGTACGGCTCTCAAAAGGCTCTTTGGCATGACCTGCATTTAGTACCTTATCAATAGCGACACTATCAAAAAATTCAAAAGCGGTCAAATTTAATGCCTTGCCAAACTTATCAAGCAGCCCCACCACTGAACCAAAATCAGGCACACCCAAGACCATCGCTGTAAGGTTTACAGGCTGTTTTTCAAGTTTAATCAATGCTTTGGTAACAAAGCCAAGCGTACCTTCTGCACCGATGAACAGATGGCGAAAGTCATAGCCTGTGGCGTTTTTTAGCATACCGCCGTTTAGTTCCAAAATATCTCCTTTGCCTGTAACAACCGTCAAACCCAAGATTTGGTTGCGTGTCATGCCGTAACGAATGACTTTAATGCCACCTGCATTGGTGCCAATGTTGCCACCGATTTGGCTAGAACCTGCGGAGGCAAAGTCCACACCATAGTACAATCCTTTGCTTTCGGCAAATTCTTGCAAGGTTTTGGTAATCACACCAGCTTCCACCTCTACCATGCGGTCAGCTTCATAAAATACACCGATGGCGTTCATCTTATCAAAGCTGACCACCACCTCGCCATGACTGGCAACTGCACCAGCAGACAGACCTGTACGACCACCAGATGGCACAAGTGGTACTTTGTATTTGTTGGCAAGGCGGACGATGCTAGCCACTTCTTCGGTTGTGCGTGGAAAGACGATGGCAGATGGAGCAGGGGCGAAGTGTTTCGTCCAGTCCTTACCCCAGTTGTCTAGGCTGTCTGCATCAGTTTTTATTTGGCTGACATCTAGCAGGTTGGTTAATTGGCTTAGAAATTGGCTGTCGATTTGATTGGTCATGTGGCAGATTCTTATCCAAAGAAATAAGTGCTATGATAACAGAAAATGATATCGCTTTTAAGACAAAATCATCAATGTAGCACCCAATAAAGAAAAATAACAACAAAAAATAAAAAAGCCAGTCTGTAGTAAGACTGGCTTTTTAGAATATTGGCACTCCATAGGGGATTCGAACCCCTGTTACCGCCGTGAAAGGGCGGTGTCCTAGGCCTCTAGACGAATGGAGCACAAGAGAAAAAAGTCTTTCAACTTTTGAAATGTAAGATGATTGCCTAGGTGCTTACATTCCACATTAACAAATTTGGTGGAGCTAAGCGGAGTCGAACCGCTGACCCCTTGCATGCCATGCAAGTGCTCTACCAACTGAGCTATAGCCCCTTTGTTAAGGTGGGCGTATTATATAATGTGCTTTATGGGCTGTCAAGAAAAATTTTTTTAAAATTGAAAAAAGCCGACAACTCATTGAAAATCATCGGCTTTTTTGTTTTCTTGATGCCTAGCTTAGAAAATTTGGTAAGGCTTTATTGACCTCTTCTAATTTTTTTAATTTCTTTTTGCCAAGTCCGCCCAGTACTTCGCAGGCGTGGCGTAGGCGAGCTAGGGTCATGTCTGCCCCAATGATGTACATTGAGTTCATCACAGGGGTGGAGCTTGTGCTACCTGCAATGGCGACAAAGAACGGCTGCATAAAGTCTTTTAATTTAATCTCAAAATGACCTGCCAGACCTTTTAGAGTCTGGTAGATATTCTCTTCGCTCCATACTGGCAAAGCCTCTAACTGCCAAGTTGCCAGATATAGGATTTCTAAGAGCTTGTCGTTATCTAGTGATTTATGAGCAAAATCTTCTACCTTGATGTTGGGCAGGTTTTGAAAATAAAAAGATGCCCAATTCACCGCATCGGTCAAGGTATTGATGCGAGGCTGAATGGCTTTGGCAATGTTGGTTAATTTTTCATCATTAAATGCCCAAGTTAAGATGCGTGTTTTTAGTTCTTCTGCACTCATTTTGCGTAGGTACTCGCCATTGAGCCAGTAGAGCTTTTCAATATCAAACACAGGTCCGCCCAGAGAGACTCGTTTAATATCAAATGACTCAATCATTTCGTTTAATGTAAAGACTTCTGCTTCGTTCGGCAGGCTGTAGCCCATACGCCCTAAATAATTGATCAATACCTCTGGTAGTACGCCTGCATCACGATAGTAGGTGATGGAGGTTGGGTTTTTGCGTTTGGATAACTTGGATTTATCGGGGTTGCGAAGTAGTGGCATATGGCACAAGGTGGGCATTTCCCAACCAAAATACTCATATAACAACTGATGCTTGGGGGCGGAATTGATCCATTCTTCGCCACGAATGACATGGCTGATTTGCATGAGATGGTCATCCACGACATTGGCAAGGTGGTAGGTTGGCAGTCCGTCCGTCTTTAGTAGAATCTGCATATCTATCGTCTCCCAAGGAATGCTAATCTCGCCCCTTAACATGTCATTAAAGGTGCAGACCCCTTCGGTTGGTACACGCATTCTGATGACAAAAGGCTTGCCACTCTTGGCTAGCTTGTCGCTTTCTTCACGAGATAAGTTTGCATAACGACCATCATAGCGAATGGGCTGACCATTTGCTTCTTGCTCACGACGCATGGCATCTAATTCTTCGGTGGTACAAAAGCAACGAAAGGCGTGTCCTTTATCCAAAAGCTCTTCAGCGTATTTTTTGTAAATCTCGCTACGCTCAGATTGACGATAGGGGGCGAACTGACCGCCTATATCAGGACCTTCTGACCATGTCAAACCTGCCCAGCGTAAGGCGTCCAATATCATCTGTTCGCTTTGAGCGGTGGAGCGGACTTGGTCGGTGTCTTCAATGCGTAAAATAAATTCCCCGCCCATAGATTTGGCAAAAACCATATTAAACAGGGCGATATAAGCCGTGCCAACATGAGGAAAGCCTGTTGGAGATGGGGCGATACGAGTACGAACTTTGGTAAAGGCCATGAAAATTCTCTTATTGTCTTAAAAAATGCTAAAAACAGCGAAACAAAACATTGTGGATAGTTGAGATACATTAAAATAAATTTAAGTTAGGGTATGATACCAAAATCTGCTTGGTTTTTGTAGTGAAAAGTGAAGGTGGGCGAACAACTAGGGCTTTAGCAACAATTACATACAAAAACAGATTGGATTATCCAAAAAATCCTTGATAGAATAAGTGGTTAAATAAAAATTTGGTTTTTTGGTATGGATATTGGTGGCTTGGCAGGCTTGTGTATGAATTTTACACAAATAACCGATCGAGTAATATAAATGGCTTGACTATATAACAAAGCTTGAGATAATACGCATTTTAACAATCAAATACCAAGCAAGACAATCAATGCACGCATCAACCAACAAGAGGCATCATGAATAGCAAGCAACAATTCACTCACCAAACGGTTCTACTACATGAAACGGTAGCGATGGTGCTAGGTGTGCAAGATTTGCTGGCGACCCCGAAAGGTTCAATGAATGGTGTGTATGTAGATGCAACCTTTGGGCGTGGTGGGCATAGTCGCTTGCTTTTGGAATATCTAAGCGATGATGCTAGATTGTTTGTATTTGATAAAGATATTCAAGCGATAGAAGTCGCCAATCATCTTGCCACCCAAGATGGGCGTGTGCAAGTCATTCATGATAGCTTTGCCCAATTAACCAACAGATTATCAGAGCTTGGTGTGGACCAGATTGATGGGCTGATGGCGGATTTGGGGGTGTCTAGTCCGCAGATTGATGATGGCGAGCGTGGATTTAGTTTCATGCGAGATGGGGCGGTGGATATGCGTATGGATACGACTCGTGGCGAGTCTGTGGGTGTTTGGTTGGCTCGGGTTGATGTTGATACGCTGGCAGATGTGTTGTATGAGTACGGTGAGGAGCGACACAGTCGCAAGATTGCTCGTGCCATCAAAGCGATGGATAGTTATGATTCAACCTTAGCACTGGCAGAGACCATCAAGGCGGCACACCCAGCTTGGCAAAAAGGCAAGCACCCAGCCACCCAAAGTTTTCAGGCACTCAGAATCTTTATCAATAATGAGCTTGGTGATATTGATGACTTTTTGGCACAAAGTCTTGGTATCTTAAAAGCAGGCGGGCGTTTGGCGGTGATTAGCTTTCATTCGTTAGAAGATAGACGCATTAAGCAGTTCTTAAACAACCACAGTCGTGGTCGCCATGAAGGCGATGATCAGTTGCTCATGCCACCCAAACGAGAAAAATATTTTGATAAGCCGATGCGTATCGCTCCAAGTAATGATGAGGTCAAACAAAACTCTCGTGCCAGAAGTGCGTGGCTACGGGGGGCGGTGCGCCGAGATGTCGCCTTTGTGGGTTGATTGCCCTTGAAGTCATGCTTCATTCATCTTTAAATTGATAGTTATTTTAAAGTCATTTATTTTGTTTTGCACCATTTAAAATCTGATAGATACCATGAATAATAAACTTGCTCACTTCACCCAATCACAAGCCACTACTGATGAAGCGGTCAGTATGGTGGGTTTGTATCGTTTGTTTTTGGGTGTGCTTTTGGTTGCTATCATGTGGACGGGGGTGAGTATCTCAGCCCAGACACAAGAACATCATGCCACCTATCGCTACTTAAAGCAGTTAAAAAGTGAGCTGACAGCCATGCAGGTTGAAGAACAGCGATTGCTCATTGAACAGCAGACTTTTAGTGCAACGCCACAGGTGGCAAGCCGTGCGGTGAGCGAGTTGGGTATGTTCTTTCCAACAGGGGATCATCGCCGTGTCATCGCACCAAATAGACCCAATGGCGTCCAACCCAATGCAACAAAGGTGGTTCAATAATGAAAAAACCAACACAAAAACAAGGGGCTTCATCAAAAGTTGTGCCACCGTTGCGTCAAAAAGCCATGCCAAACAAGACTGATGCCAAACAAGACGAGCAACGCCCATCAATGGTTTTGTCCATGATATCGTCATTGTTGAGTATATTTGGTAAGAAAAATCATCGACGCCAAGCGACCATGTTGGGCGGTATGCAAGATGTCAATCGCTATCGTTTGGTTTGGTTTATGATGGCGACTGCGTTTTTGGTGTTGTTTGCTCGTGCGTTTTATCTACAAATCATCAATTCATCTTATCTGGTGGATCAGGGCGAAAGGCTCATCACCTCAAAACGCAGTGTCCCCGTATATCGTGGCATGATTACCGACACTAATGGAGCACCATTGGCGGCGAATGCTCCGCTATCAACGGTGGTATTTAGCCCCTATGATTATGCCAATGAATATTATCGCTTGGATAAAATCATTAAGACAACCACTGATGCTAAAGCTCGTGCCAAAGCTGCCAAAGAGCTTACCGAGATGGATTTGGTAAGACTAGCTGTAGTGGCAAATTTTCCGTTGGAAAAACTACAAAAAGCAGTAGCAATCAACAATGCCATAGACTATGCTGACGAGAGTGCCATCAAAGAAGCTCTGCCAAGGGGGGCTGGCTCTCGCCGTATGATTTTATTGACAAAAGAATCGCCAGAGGTGGTTGAACCGGTTATTAAGCTGGACTTTGTGGGCGTGAGTGAAGAAAAATTCTTTCAAAGATATTATCTACAAGCTGAGCCGAATGCACAGATTCTAGGCTATATGGCACAGTCAAGTGATGAGAAAAATGGTGGCTATGTCGGTCGAGCAGGCATTGAAGCACAATACGAAAAACAGCTTGCAGGCGAGCGAGGGCAGGTATTGGTTCTAAAAGATGCTCGCCGATCAGCCATCAAAGAAATTAAAGAAATTAAGCCAAAGATTGAGAGCGAGAACATTGAGCTTACCATTGATTCACGCTTGCAGTATGTGCTATACAAAGAGTTGGAGCAAGTGGGGCGTGCCCAGTCTGCTCGTTCAAGCTCTGGCATCGTGGTGGATGTATTAACTGGCGATATATTAGCGTTGGGTTCTTGGCCATCGTTTAATGCCAACAATCTGTCTGAGCGGACAGGGGCAAACGAGCGTAATCGACCGTTGCTAGACACCTTTGAACCGGGTTCGGTGATGAAGCCTTTTACGGTGGCAGCCGCCTTGGAGTCAGGTAAATACACCACCAGTTCACTCATTGAAACCGCACCAGGTAGTATGTATATCGGTGGCTATGTTATTCGTGATAGTGGCAACTATGGTGCCATCACCTTGGCAAGACTGATTCAAAAGTCAAGTAATGTGGCTTCAGCCAAAATCGCACTAAACTTACCAACCAATGCCATCTCTGATATCCAAAGACGCTTTGGCTTTGGGCGAAAAACTGCCCTAAATTTCCCTGCCGAAGCATCAGGTAGCGTCAAAGACCCCAGCGAAAAAGATGTTACTCGTCGTGCTACGCTAAGCTATGGCTATGGACAGAGGGTAACGCTTGCCCAAGTGGTTCAAGCGTACGCCGCTTTGGCAAATCATGGTGAATTGCGTCCATTGCGTCTGGTTAAAAATCAGCCAAGCCCAGAGTCTATTCAGGTGATTAAACCAGAGCACGCTGAAGCGATTGTCAAGATGATGGAATTGGTTACGGAGTCGGGAGGTACGGCACGAGCTGCTGCCATCAATGGTTATCGTGTGGCAGGTAAGACGGGCACGAGTCGCCGTACCAAGCCTGAAGGTGGTTATTATACTGACCAGTATCGCACGACATTTGTCGGAATTGCCCCAGCATCAAATCCAAGATTTGCCATTGCGATTTTGGTAGAAGACCCACGCCGTCAGTATTATGGCGGTGTGGTTGCTGCACCTGTGTTTCATCATGTCATGAAAGAGGCACTTCGTCTGTATAATGTGCCTTTTGATAAGCCGTTACAAGCCGATGCCAAGAGTACGCCTAAGGCTCAATAAGACATAATAAAAAATATCCCAATCATAATAAAGAGTTATAAGGAATTTGCCATGAAACCCACAACGCTTGCTACTTTATTTGATACGATAAGTCTGCATCTGCCAAGTGATGCCATTAAGATGGTGGCAGATTTGCCTTTTGGGCAGTTTTGCTTAGATAGTCGTCGTCTTAATGAGGGCGATGTTTTTGTGTTACTGTCTAGTGTGGGTGGGGATCAACAAAGCCTATTGCGTGCTAATGAATATCTCAAATCAGTGGATGGTAAGGCGGCATTTATTTTATCGCAAATCAATCCGCAAGAACTGGATATATCAACACTGTCTACGCCCATCGTATATCTGCCAACCATTCGTCATTATTTGGGTGATTTGATTGCTGCTAGATTTCAAGTGGATAGGTCTGCCAAGCTACCTACGGTGGTGGCGGTAACAGGGACGAATGGCAAGACGACCGTCAGTCAGCTGGTGGCACAGCTGTGCGAACTGTCTGGCGTGCCATCTGCCATTATGGGGACAGCAGGCAATGGTAGGTTGGGTCAGCTTGTACAATCAGCCAATACCACAGGCGATGTGCTGTCGGTGCATGAGTTTTTGTATCAGATGGCAAAAGATGGCGTGCAAGTGGTGGCATTAGAAGCCAGTAGCCATGGTTTGCATCAGCACAGACTGCAAGGCGTGCCTGTACAAGTGGCGATTTATACCAACTTATCGCACGACCATTTGGATTATCATGCGGACATGGATGACTACCGTGCAGCCAAAGCAAGGTTGTTTGATGAGCATTATTTTAGTACGCTCACCCATGGTATCATCAATCAAGACGCTACTTATCCACTGCTTCAAAACAATGATGGTGCTTTGCCTTATTCGCTACTTGGTCATTCTTGTCAAGATGAGAAGGCGGATTATTTTGTCAAAAAGATTACACCAAGCCTACATGGGGTGCAAATTGAGCTTGTGGCACAAGGCAAGCTGATGACATTGCACAGCCCACTGCTTGGATTATTTAATGTGGATAATTTAATGGCGGCGGTGGCGGCATTTTTGGCATTATATCCTAACCAACAAGACAATCTACCGGCATTGGTTGCCAAGCTACATAGTGCTCGTGGCAGAATGCAACAAGTACCGTCAAAAACAGGGTTGTTCATTGTTGATTATGCACACACCCCTGATGCCATCGAGCAAGTACTCATTAGCCTACAAAAGCATTGTACAGGTAGGCTGATTGCGGTATTTGGTTGTGGGGGCGATAGAGACAAGCGTAAAAGACCTATCATGGCAAATGTGGGGGTTCGTCATGCCGATATGGTGATACTGACGGCAGATAACCCACGCTCTGAGAATCCCAATGCGATTTTAAGAGACATGCAAACACAGCTTGATTGCCAAGCACATTATAAGGTCATCATTGAGCCTGATAGAAAGCGTGCAATCAAAGAAGCGGTGATGATGGCAGGTGGTGATGATATTGTGGTAATACTGGGCAAGGGTCATGAGACCTATCAAGAGATTAACGGTGTTCGTTATGATTTTGATGATGTGGCGGTGGTTGGTGAATTTATCAACGCATTTAATAAATAGGATAACAAGATGACAGTGCATACCCCTTATCTTTGGCAAAAAGACAACCTGCAGGCCGCCACAAATGGCAGATGGTCAGGCGAATTTGATGCTCAAAGTTGCCGCATTACGACCGATACTCGCAAAATAGAGCAGGGCGATATTTTTCTTGCCATCAAAGGTGAAAATTTTGATGGGCATGATTATGTTGAGATGGCAAAAGAAAAAGGAGCGGTGCTTGCCATTGTTAGTGAACAGGTGGCAAGTGATTTGCCACAACTCATCACAGGCGATACCAAAAAAGCGTTGGGACTTCTTGGCAAATACCGCCGAGATGCTCACCCTGATTTAATGGTGGTTGCTTTGACAGGCTCATCAGGAAAAACCACCACGAAAGAAATGCTAGGGCATATCTTAAGCCAAATCGCCCCGACACTCATCACTCGTGGCAACCTAAACAATGATTTGGGTGTACCAATGATGCTACTTGAGCTGTCTGACGAACATAAATTTGCTGTGATGGAGCTTGGGGCGAACCATGTGGGCGAGATTGCTTATACGGCAGGGCTTGTTCGTCCTGATGTGGCATGCGTACTAAATATCGGTACGGCTCACTTAGGCGAGTTCGGTGGGCGTGCCAACATTGCTCGTGCTAAAGCAGAAATTTACTCGGCACTTAGTGAAGATGGCGTGGCGATTGTGCCTTTTGGCGATGAATTTTGTACGCTGTTAAGCCAAACCGCCAGTAATTTTACCGATAGAATGCTTAGCTTTGGTGAACAAAATGTACCACTATCACAGGCACAGCTGTCCGATGAGGACATACAGATGTTGTCTGAGCAGGGTGTTAGCTCGGTGCTGATGATGGGTGATTTGTTTGCTGATGACATTGATGTGGCAACCACGCATAGCACTTTTAGTTTAAATACAAATATTGAGATTGATGAGATTGAAAGCCTGCCGGTACAGCTACCACTCATTGGCGAGCATAATGTAACTAATGCGTTGGCGGCATCAGCGTGTGCCTACGCTTTGGGTGTGCCACTTCACAGCATTGTTCGTGGACTGCAATCTGTTACTGCCCCACAAGGGCGATTGACTCGCATGGCGTTTGGTGAGCATATTGTCATTGATGATACTTATAATGCCAATCCAACTTCCATGCTTGCTGCTGCCAAAGTGCTAGAGCAAGAGGATAATGCCAAGATTTTGGTGTTGGGAGATATTTTTGAGCTGGGCGAAGCGGCAGCTGATGAACATTATCAGTTGGGGCAAAACATCGCACCACTTGCCTTAGACGCCATCTTTGCTGTCGGTGAGAATATGAAGCACATGGTGCGTGCTGTCAATGAATTGCGACCGATAGCGACACACTTTGAGGATAAGTCAGCTTTGTTTGATGCTCTAAGACTGCGTTTACAAGATGGTGCTACAACCATACTGTTCAAGGGGTCTCGTGGTATGAAAATGGAGACGCTGATTTGTGATTTGGCGAATCTTGGGTGAATTTGGCTTTGATGATATAGATTTTAGACAAATTTTTTAGATAACTGATTTAGATAGATAATAATGCTACAAGGGTTTGATTATGCTTTACTGGTTGTTTCAGCATAGCGACATTGCCATCTCTTCTTTGACGCTACGAGCGTTGCTGGCGGTGATTACGGCACTGCTCATTGTCATCGGTGCAGGCAAGCCTGTCATTCGTTATTTGCGTACTTTAAAGTATGGTCAAGCGGTGCGTGATGATGGTCCAAAAACACATCTTGTCAAACAAGGCACGCCGACAATGGGTGGTGTGCTCATTTTAGCGGCAATCGGTATTGCAACTTTGGCATGGGCTGATTTATCCAATCCTTATGTATGGATTTTGATGGTAGTGATGGTGGTTTTTGGTGCAGTTGGTTGGGCAGATGACTGGCTAAAAATTAAGCACAAAAACCCACAAGGCCTCATCGCTCGTAAAAAGTATTTTTGGCTGTCGGTGGGTTCGCTGTTTGTGGGCGGTTCTTTGTATTATATCGCTTTACAGCAGGATACTGCCACCGCTGCTGCCATGCAAGATTTACTCATCCCTGTATTTAAGCATTGGGTAGTTCCACTATCAGCGATTCCATTTGGCTTGGGATTTATTATCCTAACTTACTTTACCATCAATGGTTCATCAAATGCGGTGAATCTGACCGATGGTTTGGATGGACTGGTGATTTTGCCTGTGGTGTTGGTGGTGGCAGGACTTGGGGTATTTGCTTATATTTCAGGCTCAATGAATTATGCTGCTTATATGCATGTGCCTTATATCGCCTATAATGCAGAGCTTATCATTGTTTGTGCTGCCATCATCGGAGCAGGGCTTGGTTTTTTGTGGTATAACGCTGCCCCTGCTGATGTATTCATGGGAGATGTTGGGGCGTTGTCATTGGGTGGAATGCTTGGTACGATGGCGGTCATGACTCGCCAAGAGCTTGCTTTTGTCATCATGGGTGGTGTTTTTGTGGCGGAAGCATTATCTGTGATTTTACAAGTGGGTTCATACAAACTTCGCAAAAAACGCATTTTTTTGATGGCACCACTGCACCATCATTTTGAAGAGATGGGTCTAAAAGAAACCAAAGTTGTTGCTAGGTTTTATATCGTGTGCATCATCTTGGTGGTGCTTGGGTTGATGACGCTTAAGCTAAGATAGCGATGGTGGTGTGCCATTTGCCATATGATAATAAACTTAAAAAAGCACAAGATTAACGCTTGTGCTTTTTTGATGTGCGTTACTTTGATGGATTTGTAGGTGCTGTGCCACTTGGCAGGGATTGATTTTGGGTTGGCATTGATGATAAAGCCCAACACATTATGGTTGGGCTTTATCATGATTGGTGGGTGATTCTATTCTTGAGTTACAGGGATTTTGCCAATTTTGGCTTGCCAGATCTTAGGAGCGGTTGCATGAACTGACACGCCATTGCTATCCACAGCGACTGTTACAGGCATGTCTTTAACCTCAAATTCATAGATTGCCTCCATGCCTAAATCCTCAAAAGCGACTACTTTGGCGTTTTTGATTGCCTTAGAAACAAGATAAGCAGAACCCCCCACCGCCATGAGATAGACTGCTTTGTTATCAGCAATCGCTTCACAAGCGATTTTGCCACGCTCTGATTTACCAATCATGCCGATAAGTCCTGTTTGTTCTAGCATTTGACGAGTGAACTTATCCATGCGAGTAGCGGTGGTTGGTCCTGCCGGTCCTACCACTTCATCACGCACAGGATCAACGGGTCCGACATAGTAGATGAGTTTATTGGTGAAATCTACAGGTAGTTGCTCGCCCTTATTGAGCATATCGGTCATGCGTTTGTGAGCGGCATCTCGACCTGTGTAGATTTTACCGTTTAGTAGTAGTACATCTCCTGTTTGCCATGTGGCGACTTCTTCTTTGGTTAGGGTGTCCACATTGACACGCTTGCCATTGTCAGGGCTATAAGTGATATCAGGATAAGCGTCTAGGCTTGGTGGCTCTAGATTGACCGCCCCTGAGCCATCAAGCTCAAAATGTACATGGCGAGTTGCTGCACAGTTGGGAATCATTGCCACAGGCTTGGAAGCAGCGTGTGTTGGGTAGTCTAGGATTTTTACATCTAGCACAGTAGTTAGACCGCCTAGACCTTGAGCACCAATACCCAGTGCGTTTACTTTTTCAAAGATTTCAAGGCGAAGTTTTTCGGTGGTAGAAAGCTCTGCACCAGTCTCTGCTTTGGCTTTTAGTTCGTGAATGTCAATATGGCTCATCAGTGATTCTTTGGCGAGCAAGGTCGCTTTTTCTGGTGTGCCACCAATACCAATGCCTAAGATTCCTGGCGGACACCAACCAGCTCCCATTTCTGGAATACTCTTTAATACCCATGCTACGATGTCATCAGAAGGATTTAGCATGGCAAGTTTGGATTTGTTCTCGCTACCACCACCTTTGGCGGCACAGGTAACATCAACCGTGTCGCCTGCCACGATTTCCATGTGGATGACGGCTGGCGTGTTGTCTTTGGTGTTGATGCGTTTGCCTGCAGGGTCGGCAAGTACGCTGGCTCGCAAGGTATTATCAGGGTGGTTGTAGGCACGGCGAACGCCTTCATTTACCATGTCTGCCACACTCATGTCGGTGTCCCATTTGACATTCATGCCTACTTTTAAAAATACTGTTGCAATCCCTGTATCTTGACAAATTGGACGCTTGCCTTCGGCGCACATACGACTGTTTACCAAGATTTGTGTCATGGCATCTTTGGCGGCAGAATTTTCTTCACGCTCTAAGGCTTGGGATAGAGCCGTGATATAGTCGGTAGGGTGGTAGTAGCTGATGTATTGAAAGGCGTCCGCAATTGACTGGATAAAGTCTTCTTTTTTGATGACGGTCATGGTGATTTCCTTTTGGCTGGTTGTCTGATGACAACTGGCGATATTGTATATAAATGCCTTGTTATTGTAGCACAAATAACAAGGCGTGAAAATCCTTCTCTGCCTTAGGTGGCTAGGATAAAATCTCTGTCAATGCGGTAATCAAACGCTGATTTTGTTCAGCTGTACCGACTGTAATACGCAGATAATCTGCAATGCGTTGCTTGTCCCAATGACGCACAATGACACCTTGTTCACGCAGTTGATTAAAAATCTCTTTGGTGCTAAGCGATGTGTGATTTGGCTTTGCAAAGACAAAGTTTGCTGCTGATGGCAATACTTTAAAACCGAGTGCCACTAATGATTCGGTGAGGTCATTACGCAGTCTAATAACTGCTTGACGCTGTTTGATGAAATAATCTTCATCTAAGATGCTTGCCATCGCCCCTGCTTGTGCCACACGGTCAATAGGATAGCTATTAAAGCTGTTCTTATAAGTAGCGAGTGCCGCTATTAAATTGGCGTTGCCAAAAGCTGCACCCACTCTAAGCCCTGCCAATGCACGAGATTTTGAGAAAGTTTGTGTGACTAAGATATTATCAAACTCATCAATCAAACCAATTGCTGACGCTGATTTGACATCATCTGCATAGTCAATGTATGCTTCATCAATGACGATGACCGAATCTGGGTGGTTGGTGGCAAGAGTACGAATGTCATCTAATGAAAGCAGTATACCTGTTGGGGCATTTGGATTGGGTAAAATGATGCCACCGCACGCTGTATCATAGTCTTTAGGATTGATACAAAACTCATCATCAAGTGGAATGATTTTGGTGTCCACTCCGAAAGTCTGTGCATAAACAGGATAAAAGCTATAACTTACATCAGGCATCAGTAGCGGTAATTCTTTGGTAAAAAAACAGGCAAACACAAATGCCAGTACTTCATCTGAGCCATTACCCACAAAGACCTGTTCACGCTGTAAACCGTGATAATGAGCAAGCACCTGACATAATTCATCTGATTCTGGTTCAGGGTATAGGCGTAACGCTTGACCGTCATCTGCCAAGACCGCCTGCATGGCTGCTACTGCTTTTTGGCTTGGGGGAAATGGATTTTCATTGGTATTTAACTTACATAGATTAGACACTTTTGGCTGTTCGCCTGCCACATAAGGGGTAAGCTGGCTAACTTTTTTGCTCCATAGTCTTTTGTTGATGCTCATGTTGTCGCTCGTGTGATTTGATTGATGTTGTATTAGTCTAAATTAACCACGCCATAACGATAGCGTGCTGATAGGGCATGAGCATCTAGATTCTCCTGTACCGCCATGACATCAGCCGTATGAGCCAATGGCTGCGAACCTTTGGCTGTGCAGTAGATGAGCGAGGTTTTTTTGGTGAAATCATACACGCCCAAAGATGAGCTAAAGCGTGCCGTCCCTGATGTTGGTAGCACATGGTTTGACCCTGCACAATAGTCGCCAATCGCCTCTGGGGTATGTCTGCCCAAGAATATCGCTCCTGCATGACGCACCAGTTTTTCTACTTCATCAGGCTGATCAAGTGATAGCTCCAAATGCTCAGGGGCGACTTGGTTGATGACCGCCACACCCTCAGCCCTGTCTTTAACAAGGATTAACGCTCCACGATTGCTCAGTGCCTGACGAGCGATGTCGGCTTTTGGTAGGTTTGCCAATGCCTTATCAAGGGCGACTTTGACCGCCTCTAGTTGCTTGGGGCAAGTTGTTACAAAAATCGCCTGTGCCACTGTATCGTGTTCAGCTTGAGACAGCAAATCCATCGCTAGCCAGTCAGTATTATCCGCAGATTCGCCCTCAGCATAAACCAAGACCTCAGATGGTCCTGCGATCATGTCAATGCCTACTTGCCCAAAAACTGCACGCTTGGCAGCAGCGACATATTTATTGCCCGGACCTGTGATTTTATCAACAGGGGCGATGCGAGATGTGCCATAGGCTAATGCGGCTACAGCCTGTGCACCGCCGATGGTGATGACATCATTCACACCTGCTAGGTGTGCTGCCGCCAAGACAAGCGGATTGAGTTCACCTTTTGGAGCAGGGACGACCATCGTAATGCACGCCACGCCTGCAACTTTGGCAGGAATGGCGTTCATCAAGACGCTTGATGGATAGCTCGCCAGACCGCCTGGCACATAGATGCCGACACAGTCAAGTGGTGTTACTTTTTGACCTAAAGTATTGCCAAGCCCATCAACGAAGCGAAATCCTGTCTCTTTTTGGTGTTGATGAAAATCAAAAATACGCTGAGCCGACAGCTCTAGGGCGGTTTTTACCTCATCGGTTAGACCATCAAAGGCGGCTTTTAATTGAGCTTGACTGATGAACAGCTCATCCATGCTGATGGCAGGATGTTGGTCAAAACGCTTGGTTAATTCAAACACGGCTTCATCGCCATGCGTACGAACTTGAGCGATGATGTCATCAACAGTCTGAATTAAGGCTGTATCGGTTACAGTCTCAAAGGCAAGCAGTTCGGTTAATTTGTCTTGAAAATCAGCATCTTGGCTATTTAAAATGGCTAAATCTGGCATGATATACCTGCTAGTAAATGGCACAACTTATCGGTGTTCCGTGTGAATAAGAGGCTTGGCGGTATTAGCTAGCCGCCTGTTCTAGAATGTCTAAAATGGGTTGTAACTGGCTAAGTTTTCGCTTGTAACTGATGGGGTTGGCAATCAGGCGTGATGACACTTGACAAATCTCATCAAGTGGTTCAAGCCCATTGGCTCGCAAAGTATTCCCTGTATCAACCACATCCACAATCAAATCGCCAAGCCCAACCAATGGGGCAAGCTCCATAGAGCCATAGAGCTTGATGATATCTACTTGTTGACCACAAGAAGCAAAATATTCTCTGGCGACATTGGCATATTTGGTGGCGATACGAAGACGGCGAGAAGGTAGGGTTGCTCCTTTAACGCCTGCGGTCATAAGACGGCATTTGGCAATTTTTAAATCAATCAGATCATACACAGCGGCAGCATATTCTAGCAGTACATCTTTGCCTGACACGCCGATATCCGCTACACCATGCTCGACATAAGTTGGTACATCGGATGCACGAAGTAGTAAAAATCGGACATTTGAATCACTGCTTTGAAAAATTAATTTGCGTGATTTATTCATGTCTTCTAAAGGGCGAATGCCTGTCTTTTCAAATAAAGGCAGAGTCTCATCTAAGATACGCCCTTTTGATAGGGCGATGGTCAAGCCGTTAAAATCATCAGTCATTATATTGCCTTACTTTTTATAAAAAATTAACAAAGGCGTGCTAGCGACAGCTCAACAAAACGCTCATTGTTCTAACTTGTCGTTATGGATTGCTTTCTCAATGGTTGGTTGCCGGCAAAGGGTTTGGCAACTTTTATCCCTTAATCCGCTCAATATTTACGCCCAAGGCTTTTAGTTTGTTTTCCACATCATCATAGCCCCTATCAATGTGATAAATGCGGTCAATGATGCTTTCGCCTTCGGCACACGCTGCCGCCATGACAAGAGACATGGATGCTCGCAGGTCGGTTGCCATTACAGGTGCTGGCGTGAATTTCTCTACGCCTGTAACGATGGCGGTATGTCCGTCAATGCGAATGTTTGCTCCCATGCGGTTAAGCTCAGGCACATGCATGAAGCGATTTTCAAAAATATTTTCAATGATGGTGCTGGTGCCATCAGCCAAACAGCACACCGCCATCAGTTGTGCTTGCATATCAGTTGGGAAGCCAGGGTGGGCTTGGGTGCGAATGTCTGTCGCCTTAGGTCTGCCTTTCATGACGGCACGAATCCAGTCATCGCCTGTGGTGATGGTTGCACCCATTGCCTCAAATTTCTTTAAGACAGGGTGCAGATGCTCTGCTGATGTGTTGGTGGTCAATACATCGCCTTCACTCATCAATGCACCTGCCAAATATGAGCCAGTTTCAATGCGATCAGCAATAACACTGTACTCACAGCCATGCAGGCTTTCTACGCCCTCGATGATCATGGTTGGCGTGCCGATGCCATCAATCTTAGCTCCCATTGCCACAAGCATATTGGCTAAGTCCAACACTTCTGGCTCACAAGCACAGTTCTCTAGGCGAGTTGTACCACGAGCTAAGGTGGCTGCCATGATGACATTTTCTGTGCCACCTACCGTTACCATATCAAAGCTAAAGTTACAACCGACTAGGCGGCCACCTGCCGGAGCTTTTGCTTTGACATAGCCATTTTCTACAGCGATGGTTGCACCCATTGCCTTAAATGCCTTTAAATGCTGATCCACAGGGCGAGAACCGATAGAGCAACCACCAGGCAAAGAGACTTCCGCTTCGCCAAAGCGAGCCAATAATGGACCTAATACCAAGATGGACGCACGCATGGTGCGAACCAATTCATAGGGAGCATAATAGTTGGTTACACTGCGAGCATCTGCCACGACCGTGTTACCTTCTTTTGTGATGGCAACGCCAGTACCTGCGATGAGCTTGACAAGTGTCTCTGTGTCTTTTAGGGTTGGGACATTATGCAGGACGGTTTCATCATTTGGGAGTAGTATGGCAGCAAGCAGTGGTAAGGCTGCGTTTTTTGAGCCAGAAATGGCGACTTCACCTGCAATTCGGCTCTTGCCAATGATCTTAAATTTATCCATTTATTGTCCCTTTTTGGTGTTGTATTCATCAGGTGTCAAGGCATGAATGGTTAAGGCGTGCATTGCTCCACTTTGGATGTGTGGATTCACAATCGCATAAACCGCTTGCTGACGCTGTACGGGGCGTTTGCCCTCAAAGACGGCATCAACAATGAGTACTTCAAATTTGTTGCCTTGATTGGCGGCTTGAAGGTGAGCTTTGGGAAAATGTGGTTGTAGTAGTTCAATTAGGTCGTCAGCGTTCATGTTGGTTCCAAAGTGGTTTAAAATATGGGGTTTAGTCTTGCTATTATAACAAAATTTTGGCTTTTTATACCCAAATTTATACAGGTTTTGTGTGTTGTGTTAGTCTGGGTTATGGATTGTTCGTCCCTTGATGTAGTTGTACATAGCCACTGGTGCCACTTTTTGGGGTGTAGGCAGGGGCGATGTTGGTTGGGGCGTCGGTGCTGGCGTTAGGCACATAGATTTCTTGAAGCAAATAGGGTTCGTTGGTAGGCTCGGTGCTAACCACGCCGCCATATACTACGCTGTTGTCAGCTGTGATGTCTTGTGTGCTTGTTGGCGTGGCTGGCATATCATCATTGATTAGCGTGGTCAGTGTTACTGCCAATGCCATGCCTGCTGTGTTTTGTATCGCTGCTAGTATGTGGTCTTGTTGCTCTGGACTCATGTGTCCCATCACATAGGCTGTTTGGTCTCGTACGACTATTTTGTATTGTGATGATTTGATGCCTTGATTGGTCAGCAGGCGTGCGTTAATCTTGGATTTTAGGTAGCCTTCGTGTAGGGTATGGCTTTGGCTTTTTGGGGTGCTAGAGATGGTTAGGTAATTGTACACCTCTGCAACATCCCTCATGGATTTTACCATTGCTTCTATGTCATCTTTGATGGCTTGACTTGGCACTTCGCCTGTGATGAGTACTTCTTTACGAAAGCTATCAAATGCGATTCGTACCGTGTTTTCATTCACTCCGCTAATGCGAGCTAGGTTCTTGCGAGCCATCAGCTCGATGCTCTCATCACTGATGCGTTCAGGGATACTGCGACCCATCTCATAAACCCCAAAGGCATCGCCACCACCAAGCGTACTGCACGCTGTCAAGTTTAGGGCGGCTGCTAGTATTAGCATTGCCATCTTCGGGGTGTGTTGTATGAATGTCTGCATGGCTTTATCCTTTTAACTACTAACGACTTAATAACTGATGGCTCTTCAACACATGGTGTTGTAGTTATGCCATTTATCAATCAGTTTTTAACAAATTCTCATCAATTTTGATGGGTAGTTGTAATCAATATTCATATTTTAATCAATTTGTACTCAAGGGGAGCGACTACCACTGCGTCAAAAAAGCTGCTTGTACCCATTGGGCGTTTTCAATGCCTTCTTGATGGTCAAAGGCGATCACATCAAATCGGCAATCGTACTGCTCAAACTGCGGATTTTTTGCCACAAAATACTGTGCCGTTTGGATAATTTTTCGTTGTTTGGCAGGGGTGATACTCTCAATGCTGTTGGTAAATTGTCCAAGTTTGCGAGAGCGTACCTCAATAAATATCAGCGTCTGTATCGTCCTGCCAAATCTGTCGGTATTACTTTGTTTGGCGATGATGTCAATTTCACCCAGTCTTGGGGCATAAAAATTACAAGCAACCAGTTCAAGCCCTGAATGCTCTGCCCATGCTCTGGCACGCTGTTCATAAAAATCACCGATGGATTTTTTATTGTCAGCTTGATGATGGGTGGTCTTATGGGTACATTGTCTTTGTGATAAGTCGTTCATCAAGAGTTTATAACTACAATTAAGATGTCAATGATGGTCGTTGATATACCATATCAAGCTGTGCATAAACTGGGCGTATCAAGCAACGAACTTATAATGATTGATTACTGCTTACGCACAACGACAGTCTTGGCAAGTTTGTCATGCCAGCTTTGTTTTTTCTTATCAAAGCCTGCCCAAATATACCCCAATCCAAACACCACAGAAGATACGATGTAGTCAAGATAGCGAATGAAAGCTTGCTTTAATGTTAAAAGATTGCCTGTGCGTTCATCCAATACTTGCAAACCAAGCAACATTTTGCCAGGTGTAGCTCCTTTTCTTGTCCAAAACCAAAAAGTAACCAACAACGGCAAGCCTACTGAAATCAGGATATCTGCCACACCAAAAAACATCGTTTGGGTCGGCTCAACACTAAAATACGCATCAAAATAAGCATCGCCATAGACGAGGTATAACAAGGGCAAGCTGATGAGCAAAAACAGTATGCCATCAACAAGCTGTGCCACAAAACGAATCCAAAATCCTGCATAGCGATAGATGGTCTGATTGTAAGCAGGGTGGTCTAGGTGTGTTGGTTGTGTTGTATTTGACATGATAGGCTGTCTATAAATAAAATTGTACTTAGCATAGCAAAGTTTTTGATTTTACGCCATTTATTCGCATAAATAAACAAGATTTTTTTGTGATTTTTCTTTAAAATATATAAAAACCAAAGGAAATCTTACATGAAATTAAGAATATTGAGCGTAGGGCATAAGATGCCATCATGGGTGCAAGCAGGTATTGATGAGTATGCCAAACGCATTCAGCCGATGATGAATACCGAGATTGTTGAGATTGCCCCTGCCAAACGCCACAAGAACCCATCGCTTGCAGACATTGACAAATACAAACAGCAAGAAGGGCAGGCTATCTTGGCAGCTCGCCACCCAAAAGAAAAATTGTGGGTACTGGAAGTAAAAGGAAAAATGCTCTCCACTGAAGGTCTATCAGATAAGCTGAGTGTTGCCATGACAGATGGTGTGGACATCGCTTTGGTGATTGGGGGTGCTGACGGTTTATCCCCCCAAGTGCTGGCGGCGGCGGATTTTAAATGGTCGTTGTCAGATTTGACGCTACCACATCCTTTGGTGCGAGTGATACTCATTGAACAGCTGTATCGAGCGATGAGTGTGATCAATAACCACCCTTATCATCGTGGCGGTTGATGGGTGGTTGGTTACAATCCTTTTTGGTTTTGGGTGTTGTTAGATGTGCTAGTTGATTGGTTTAATCAACTTTTGATAAGTCAAGCCGAGCATCAATGCGATATACCAACCAAGTGCCTACTGCTGTCAGTATGGTAGCGGTAATGCCCAGTTTTACCACAGGGTTTGTGTCAAACAAGCTAAGAAGCAAGCCACCAAAAATCCCTACCGAAAATTGCAATGCCCCTTGCATCGCTGCTGCCATGCCTGCACGCTTTTTTTGAAAGGCTAGGGCGATTGCTCCAGCGTTAGGCTGTGTCAGCCCCAGTCCGGCAATACAACAAAAAATTGCCATAAAAACCAAAGCAACATGAGCATCGCCACCAAACACAAGCCCAAGCAATAGCAGAAAAGACGCTGAAGCCAGTTGCACCGATGCCCCAAAACGCAAGAGTTGCACCAGTTTAAATCGTTTAATTAAAAATTGATTGACCTGCGTTAAAGCAATAAAGCCAAAGGCATTCGCCCCAAAAGCGATGGCAAAATTCTCCTCAGATAGCCCGTAATTCTCCATGAATAGCACGCTAGAGATGGACAGATAAATAAAAAACGACCCTTGAAGCACGCCAGCTGCCACCGCAGGCACGGTGAAGGTTTTGTCTTTTAGTAGGTCAATATACCCTGTGATTGTTTGACTGATGGGCTGGGTATTGCGGTTTTCTGGGGTTAGTGTTTCTTTTAAGAACAGCTTGGTTAGGATGATGACAAATGTGCCATAAGCCGCTAAGAACCAAAATATCGTGTGCCAGTCTGCCACTCTTAAAATAGCAGCTCCTAAGGTCGGTGCTAAAATGGGAGCAACGCCCATAACCAGTACCATAAGGCTAAAGGCTTTGGCGGACTGTATGGGGTTTAGGGTGTCTCGAATCGCTGCACGAGTAACCACTCCTGTAACGCACGCACCGACTGCCTGTAGGGTGCGAGCCATGAACAGTATGGCTTCGGTGTTGGTGGTGGCACAGATTATAGATGCAATGACAAAGATTATCATGCCGATATACATGGGTTTGACACGCCCCACACGGTCGGAAAAAGGACCATAAAACAGCTGACCGAATACCAGTCCTATAAAATAAGCAGGCACAGAACGAGCGATATTGGTTGTGCTGACCCCAAACTCATCTGCCATGCTTGGCAAGGCAGGTAGGTACATATCAATGGCGAGCGGACCGATGGCAATCATCACCCCCATGATTAAGATCCATAAGGTGGGAAAGGGTTTTGATGAATGGGTTCGGTCGAGATCGGTTGGCATGGTTATCTTAAAAGTTGATTGGTGTGGAATTGGTTATTCTAGCACATTTTATAAGATTGGGGTGGTAGGTTTGGTTTGTCAAGCCCATAAAGCAACAACAAAATCAAGAGAGCATGAAATGCCAAGAGATCGGTCTGGAATTTATCTAAAGATTTTGGTTGGGTTTTAGCAACCAACAAATAGCCCAAGATTGCCCATGACCAAAGAAAAACACCACCCATTAGGGTGGCATCTTTTTAAACAATTCTACCAAAAACTACTGCTCAACATAAATCTGCACCTCAACACGGCGATTGGGTTGTAGACAACGGATTTGTTGTTTTTTGGTGCC
>NZ_JBGTZD010000009.1:0-117561 GCF_041807865.1 Moraxella sp. E33BD
ACCAGCTACGCACGAGTAAGGACTTGATATGATGTATGTACACACAGGACTGTACGAACTGCCGATATTGATGACGGTGCGATACAGACCACTTAATTATTATGAATTTTGTTTGTTGTGGGCGTATAAGTGCAAATTATCCATCTAGGAGGGAAAAATGATTAATCAGCAAATCCAATGGCTCACCCAAAAAGACATGGCAAAACGACTGGGTGTGTGCGTCAATACCTTTAAGGCTTACTATCGTCCGAAATACCCACCCAACGCTCAGCGTGGCAATAAGGTATATTGGACGCTGGAAAATGCCATTCGCATTGAACAAGAAATTAATGGCACGACCGTATCATAAAAAATCTAATACAAGGGGCAAAATGCCCCTATTTTTATGCCTGCCAATCAGCGACAATATCCGCCCACCAGCTCATGAGTGCCACACGCTCGTCCCAGTATTCAGCACGGTTATAGACATGGCGGACATCTTTTTTGGTGTGAGCCAGCTGTCTTTCAATCACATCAGCACGCCAAAGCCCACTGTCATTGGCGACCGTAGAAAACAGCGAACGAAAGCCGTGCGTGGTCATACGACCGCCAAAGCCCGCCCGTTTGATGACTGCCAGCACACTTTCAATCGGCATGGGCTTGGCAGGATTGCTGTGATGTTTAAACACAAAGCCGTCATCAATGCGTGAGCTGTGTAACTCCTTTAAAATCTTTAACGGCTGACTGGCAAGCGGGACGGCGTGTTCAAGCCGTGTTTTCATGCGATAGGCAGGAATAACCCACACGCCTTTATCTAGGTCAAATTCGTCCCATGTCGCCTTGCACAGCTCGCTGGGTCGCACCGCCAGATAATTTGCCAGCGACAAAGCAACAGGGGCAAGTCCGATGGTGGGCGTTTTTCTGATGGTTTGCCAAAAATCCACCATCTCATCAGCGGATAATGTTGCCATATTTTGCACGGTGTGGTTGGGTATGATGTTATCAACCAGCGTGCAGGGGTTGTTCTGGGCGTATTCGTGGGCGATGGCATAGTTGAATACTTGCGATAAGAGGCGTAATGAGCGTTTGGCAGTCTCGTATGTGCCTTGTGCGACCATTTGGCTGACGGCTTTTGAGACCATCGCACGGCTGACATCTGACACTGCCATGTCCTTAAAATCGTTGGTGATGTAGGTCAGACGATAGATGACGGTGTATTTGTACTTCTCACTTGTCCATTGCTTGCTGTACAGCTCTATCCATTCATGAATGAGTTCGCTGACTGTAATGGGCGTTAGTCCTGCATTGTCTTTGATTTGATTGGCAAGCTCTCGGGCTTTCTTTAAGCTGGTGGCGGGGTATTCGCCAAGTTTTTTGCGTTTTCGCTTGCCAAGGGCGGTGTATTCTAATACCTAAGACTTACGACCTGTTGGCATGACATCAATGGATAAGCCTTCGCCTGCTGATAGCGAGTAGCGTTTTTCGGTGGGTTTTAGCCCTTTGATTTTGTTATCTGTGAGCATTGGTGTGTGTATCTCGTGTGTGGCTGTGTGTCGCCGTGTGTGTAAAATCGTTTGATATTCGTTGATTTACTATGATACAATATGACTTTATGAGATACAACAAGACAATAAAAAAGCCTTGATTTACAAGGCTTTTTTGATGGTTTATGACACTTAAAAATAATTGATGATTTTTAGTGATTTGGATATGTGGTGGAGATGGCGGGAGTTGAACCCGCGTCCGCCAGCACTACGCCCATAGTTCTACATGCTTAGAATCTGTCTATGGCTTTAATCCGCACCGAACCGACAGTCAGGTAGGATTGGACGATTTGCTAAAAATTTCGCCTGATTCATCGCAACACTAAATCAGACTATCCTTTGTGCGTTCGCATCGGGGTGAGCAACCAGACCAAAGGCAATCTGTGCCGACCCAAGTAGCCCTTAGGCTGCTAGTGCGTAAGTTTCGTCGTTTGCGACTATTTTAATTGGTACTGTATTTACAAGAGATTACCACTCTTGGCATGCACTATTAGGTTTCATTACCAGCGTCGAAGCCAGAACATCCCCAATAATCCTATCATTCTAACAGATAAAATGGATACTGACAACCATAGATGGTGTTAATTTGCCTATTTATCGTGGTTGAAAAGGCACTTCTTTGCCCGCTTTGTTGATATAATGGGCGTGATTATCCTTGATGACAAAGGCGACGCCATCAATGAAGTTGGCAGGCGTGTCATAGACCAAATCGATGGCTACATCGCCTTTGGTATTTAAGTAGCCATAGCGATAACCGTTCGTTGTCTTAATGCCAACCGATGCCAAACCTTCAGAAAAATCCTCAGCGGTGTCGTACATGGCAGCGATGATGGTATTCCCATCTTTATTGATAAACCCCCACTTATCGCCCACCTTGACACGCACCAAACCATCTTCAAACCAATCGCCTGTATCGGTGTAGCTTGGGGCGATGGCGATTTTGCCTTTTTTATCAATAAAGCCAAATTTGCCATGCTTTTTAATCTTGGCACGCCCCTCCCAAAAGCCCCATGCGTTGGTAAACTGTGGCGTGATGACAATTTTGCCTTTTGGATTGATGTAGCCAAATTTGCCATCTTGTTTGATGAGTGCTAGCCCATCATCAAAACCCTCCGCTGACTCAAAAGTCGCTGGAATGATGATGTTGCCTTGAATGTTGGCGTAGCCGTATTTGCCGTTTTTGCTGACGACAAATAAATTTTCATTGTATTGGCAATCAGGGCTTTCTTGGGCGAATTGATAACCTTGGGGCAGACTAATGCGACTTTGGCAAGAGATTTCATTGTCGGTGTTGGCGTGTGCTGTACCGATATAACAGGCAACAGCCAAACTTAGGCTAACAAGAGCGAACTTGGGATAAAAAACGGATGTATTCATAAGTTTATGTGTAGCATGAATCAGTTGGGGTAACTATAAAATAAAATCGTTTGCTATTGTATCATGCCAAAGCTTCAATCACAGCGACTTTTAATGTAGTTAATTTGTCAGCATCTAATGTCTGATTATTTTTATCGCTCAAATAAAACATATCTTCGGCACGCTCGCCTAAAGTAGTAATGCGTGCCCCATGCACCTCAACCCCTAATCGGCTAAAGACCAAGCCTAATTTTGCCAGTAGAGCAGGGCGGTCTTTGGTAACTAAGGTCATCATATGATGACCTGTGTGTGTAACCGAAGTCGCTTTGCTAAACTGTACTTGGGTGGGTACGGTAAAGTGTTTTAGTTGAGCATCTAGCGTAAAGTTGCGTGGCATTGTTTGGGTTAGTCCATGCGTGAAGGCATGGATTAGCTTATCGATGAGTAGCTGTCTGCGGATATCATTACTTAGAATGTCATCTTGTGTACTACCTGTGATGGCATGACGGTCGATGAGTACATAAGAATCAAGGGCGACAGGCTGTCCATTGATATCGGCAGTCAAGATAGTAGCATCTAATACGGATAGTCCTAGATGATCTAGCACGCTGACGGTGGCAGCGAATAAATCATCTTGGTCTTTGGTGCAGATAAATAGCTGTAAAGCGTTGAGTGCTAGGTCTGAGTGCGTACGCAGGGCGATGATGGGCAGGTCTTGCGATAGGCTATCTTTGCCTTTTAGGATCTCGCTGGTCTGCCATGCGATGTCATGGTGTTTTTGTTTTAAGAAAAATTCATCGCCAAAATCTGCCCACAGTGCATCAATCTGATGGGTGGCAATGTCTGCCATTAGCTTCTTGGCTTTGATTTTTCGGTTGGCGATAATGGCGTCTTTATCGGCGGCATCAATGCCTATGCTCAGCACTCGGTGCGTACTGATGTATAGTTGTTTTAGCAAAGATGCTCGCCAACTGTTCCATAGCTGTGAGTTGGTGGCGTTCATGTCAGCAACTGTCAGCACATACAGATGATTAAGATGGGCAATCGTACCTGTAAATTTGGCGAATTTTCTGATGACCTCTGGGTCAAAGATGTCTTGTTTTTGGGCGGTTAAAGACATGGTGAGATGTTCACGAACAAGCCATGCAACAAATTTCGTGTCTTCATCGCTCAGTCCGTGCGTCTTGGCAAATTCATGGACATCTACCGCCCCAAGTTCACTGTGGTCGCCGCCACGCCCTTTGGCGATATCATGAAATAGTGCAGCGATCACTAATAGGTCTTTGCGGTTAATCTTTTGATAAACCTCGCTGACTAGGTCAAATTTCTGCTGATATTCGGCGTTACTGGTGTCGCCAAAGCGGTGTAAAATGCGAATGAGTAACAGGGTGTGTGCATCCACCGTGTAACGATGAAAGAGATCATACTGCATCAGCCCCATGATTTGCCCAAAGGCGGGTAAATAATTATCCAAGATGCCGTATCGTTTCATCAGTCGTAGCCGATGAAACAAAAAGTTGGATTCTTGCAGGTTTTGTAAAAACAAAGCACGGTGCTTAGGTAGGTTGCGATAATGCTCATCAATCTGTTGATTGGCAAGATATAAAGCACGCAGGGTACTAGCAGCGATTTTTTTGATGCCATGTATGCCCATGATGAGAAAGATTTTAAGCAGAGTTTCGGGTTTTTTGATGAAAATCTGCGTATCTTTGGCGAAAATTTGTAAGTCTTGGTTGGCTAATTTATCGTGTCTGATTAAGGCTTGCGTTGCTATACCATCTTGTTTTAAGGTGGTGTCAATCGGGGTGTTTGTTTGGACGATTTGATAAAAATCTTGGTCAATAGGGAGTGTGGTATAACTGGGCTTAAGATAGCTTTCATTGTAGTAGGCACACAGCATCTCAGACAAGGCGGCGACCTGCATGGCATGGCGATAGTAAGTACGCATCATGCCTTCTAGGGCTTGTGTGAGTTGTGCGGTGCAAGTGGTCTCATCGGTTAAGTGCAGGCGTTTGGCGATGTGTTTTTGATGGTCAAATAGCAGGCGGTCTTCACAGCGTCCTGTGATGGCGTGTAGATGATGGCGAACGCCCCATAAAAAATTCCTAGCATTTGTTAAGCCGTCAAATTCATCAATGCTTAAAAAACCCAATTTGGTCAAATCTGCCAAATCCTGTACGCCATCAAAATAAAACTTACCAAGCCAAAGCAAGATGTGCAAATCTCGCAGTGAACCTGGTGCGGTTTTTATGTTGGGTTCTAGGCTGTATTCGGTGGCGTGATGACTTAGATAGCGTGCTTTAGATTCGCCTGTTTTGGCAGCAAAAAAAGACTTGGCACTCCATGCGTTTTTGACTGCCTGCTTTGGCACATGGCAAAGATTTTGGTTGCCAGCGATGAATCGTGCTTCAAGTAAGGCGGTGGCGACCGTATGATCGGTAACGGCGATGTTGGTGTCTTCTTGAGTGCGTACGCTGATGGCAGGCGTGATGCCAATATCCCACAGCATTGCCACGAACTGCTCTATGGATTGGGTGTGGTCATCTAGCGTCTCGCCAAGAATTAATATATCAATGTCTGAGCAGGGCAATAGCTCCTCTCGACCATAGCCACCAATGGCGAACAATGACAGCGTCTCACTTAGATATTGACAAAACAATCCATGTAAAACAACATCTACAGCATGGGTGCGTAGCTTGATGAATAAACCCATCTGAGAAAATGCCTGCTCTCCTAAAATGACGACTTTATCGTCAATGGTGGCATTGATGTGTTCTAGCCATGATTTAATCAGTGTGACATCAATGTTGCATTCTTGGCTACAAAGGTCTGGCAGGGGCTTAGGGTGGATGCCAAGTGTTTTGGCATGCTGGTAGAAAGCATGATGGCTAACGGTGGTCATGGCATCTCCTAAGCCTTATTGTGGTTGTCAATGCAAAAAGCTCAAATCCTCACCCAGTCGTTGGGTGGTAACAAGGCATCCGTTATCAGTAACAATCAGCGTGTGTTCCCATTGGGCGGATAGTTTTCGGTCCTTTGTGATGGCGGTCCAGCCATCTTTCATGATTTTGGTTTGCCAAGTACCTTGGTTAATCATGGGTTCGATGGTAATTGCCATCCCTGTTTTTAGTTGCACGCCTGTGCCTTTTTTGCCATAGTGCAGCACTTGTGGTTCGGCATGAAAGGTTTTGCCGATACCGTGTCCGCAGAATTCACGCACGATAGAGAAGCGTTCTGGCTCAACCACTTCTTGAATGGCAGCACCGATATCGCCAAGATAGGCACCGTCTTTGACGACTTTCATGCCGGCATATAGTGCTTTTTGGGCGGTGTCGCAGATGCGTTTTGCCATGACAGAGCCTTCACCAATAATCCACATGGCGGAAGTATCGCCATAGTAACCATCTTTGATGACAGTAACATCGATGTTGATGATGTCACCATCTTTTAAGATGCGTTCATGGTCGGGCATACCATGGCAGACGACATGGTTGATGGAGGTACAGAGTGTGAACGGATAGCCTTGATAATTAAGGCAGGCGGGAATGGCGTTTTGTACTTCGGTGATGTGCTTGTATGCCAAATCATCCAAAAAGCCTGTGCTAACACCTGCTTTGACATAAGGGTCTAGCATTTCTAATACTTCTGCTGCCAAGCGACCAGCGACTTTCATTTTTTCAATTTCGTCAGTCGTTAAGATGGGGATATTTTTACTCATGATGAACCTAGTTTGTTAATTTTTAAAAACTTATCAATAAAAATGGGCGAAAATTAACGCCCATTTTACTAAATTTTTGATATTTTTGCTTGATTTTTCAATAAGGCTTACTGGCTTACTCTTCATCTAACAAATCACGCTCACGAGCTGCCTGTAAAATGATGCTAGAACGGTTGCCTGAGCGACAAAAGATGTGCAATGGGCGTTCGGTGGCATTAAAAAAATCAGCAAACTCTTGCACATGATTCATATCTAGCATACCACCTGCAAAAGCGATTTGTTTATAGATGATGCCGTGTTCGGCACAGGCAGTACCAATCTCATCGGAGGTGGGCTGACCAACTTCCTCACCATCTGGGCGGTTGTTCACGATGGTTTTTACGCCTTGCTTGGCAAGTTCTGCGACATCATCAGGTGTGATTTGACCTGAAATGGTGATGTGAAATTCGGGAGCGACTTCAGTCATGATAATTCCTAAATAATTCGGTTGTGTAAAAAGGTAGATAAGACTAGCTTACCTTTTTTTTAGTATTTTAGCAAATGCTTTTGGGTAATTGGTGCGTGCCTGTCATCATGACCATGTGGTCAAATCTGCAAAAAATCACAATATCAAACCGACCTTATGATAAAATTAGCCGATAAGTCAGCCAGTGCTAGCAGTCGCCAATCATCAAGGATTTTTATGAAAACATTGTTTAAATCAACGCTAAAAAATGCCGTGCAGCTTGGCGAAAGATTATCTGCCAAACAACCAAGCCGTACCCAAATTGCTCAGATGGATCAACCCGTTCATCATGATGGGCTGACATACCCACATTTGTTTCGCCCACTTGATTTGGGATTTGTGGCGTTAAAAAACCGCATTGTTATGGGGTCTATGCACACAGGTCTTGAAGATAGATTTTATCATTATGGTAAATTGGCACGCTATTTTGAAGCACGAGCCAAGGGCGGAGTGGGACTGATCATTACAGGTGGCATCTCGCCTAATAAAGAAGGCTGGCTAACACCGCTTGGTGGCACACTAAACACAACTACCGATACGGTGCATCACCGACGAGTTACTCGTGCAGTACACAAGCACGGCACCAAGATTTTGCTTCAGATTTTGCACTCTGGACGCTATGGCTATCATCCTTTTGTGGTCGCACCCAGTCCGATTAAGTCGCTCATCTCGCCTTTTAAGCCACGCCAAATGTCAATCAAGAACATCCGTGCTACCATTCAGGATTTTGCCCATACCGCCCAACTTGCCAAAAAATCAGGCTATGATGGTGTGGAAATCATGGGTTCAGAGGGTTATTTGATTAACCAATTTTTATCGGCACGCACCAATCATCGTAACGATGAATATGGTGGCAGTTTGGATAATCGTGCCAGATTTGCTCTTGAGATTGTTCATGCGGTGCGTGAGGCGGTAGGGCGTGAGTTCATCATTAGTTTTCGGTTGTCTATGGCGGAGTTTGTTGAGCATGGAGCAACCATGAGTGATGTCATCATGTTGGCAAAATGGCTCGAGCAGGCAGGTGCTACGCTCATTAATACGGGTATCGGCTGGCATGAGGCACGCATACCAACCATCGTAACGGCTGTGCCACGAGCCAGTTTTGTTCGCTATACTCAAGCGGTCAAAGAGGTGGTATCCATTCCTGTCATCGCAGCCAATCGCATCAATATGCCTGCCACTGCCGAGGCGATATTAGCGAATGGTCAAGCGGATATGGTGCAGATGGCACGCCCATTTTTGGCAGATAGCGAATGGGCGAATAAGGCAAAAGAGAATAAAGACCGGTTGATTAATACTTGCATTGGTTGTAATCAAGCCTGTCTGGACCATACCTTTAGCGGTCAAAGAGCGTCTTGTTTGGTCAATCCATTGGCGTGCCATGAGACAGAATATGTCATTAAACCTGCCAAAAAAGCCAAAAAAATCGCTGTGATTGGTGGTGGTGTGGCAGGCATGATGGCGGCACTGACAGCAAGCCAAAGAGGGCACAAGGTTTCTTTATTTGAAGCCAAAGAGGTGCTAGGCGGGCAGTTTAATTATGCCAAAGTTATCCCTGGTAAAGAGGAGTTTTTTGAGACGATTCGCTATTTTCGTGAGCAGCTTGCTTATCATCAGGTGGATATCCAGTTGGAGACTAAGGTTACTCGCCAGATGTTAGAAAAGATGGTATTTGATGATGTCATTGTGGCGACAGGAGTTGTGCCACGCTCGCTACAGATGGCTGGGGTGAATTTGCCCCATGTCATCAGTTATGCCCAGTTGCTTTCAGGTGAAAAGATAGCGGGCGAAAGGGTGGCCATCTTGGGTGCTGGTGGTATTGGTTTTGATGTGGCGGAATTTTTAGCACATGGCGGTCAAGTGTCTAAGCAGGTTAATGATACCGATTATGAACCAGTAACTCAAACGACCGAAGCTTTTTTTAGGCAGTGGGGCGTTGATGGCGAGGCAAATTATACCACACAGGGGGGATTGATTGCTCCACAGTATGTCAAATCATGTCGCCAGATTTATCTATTGCAACGCAGTGAAGATGGATTTGGTAAAACCTTAAATAAAACCACAGGCTGGGTGCATAAAGCCACCATCAAGCAAGCAGGCGTCAAACAAATCGGTGGCGTCAGTTATGAGCGTATCACCGATGAAGGTTTGTGGATTAAGGTGGCAGGTCAATCACAGCTTTTGCGTGTAGATACGGTGGTGCTTTGTGTGGGTCAAGAATCGGTCAATACACTAATGCCCAATGTGGGTGATGCTCCTAAGGCACAGTATCACATCATCGGTGGTGCTAAAAAGGCCGAACGACTTGATGCTAAGCGTGCCATCAAGGAGGGCTTTGAGATTGGCTTGCAAGTTTAGTGGCTTGTCTTGTCTTGATGCTTAGTTTTGGTTTATTAAAAACGCTAAGGTATCCAAAAACAAAAGACCGATTGGAGAATCGGTCTTTTTTAGATGCTCAAATGATTAAGCTTTATTGATTTTTGCCATTGCTTTTTCATAGAGTTCATAGAACTTGTCTTTGGCAGTATGAATCAGCTCGCTATCGGCTTGTTCATCAATCATATCACTGATTTTGCTAAACAACTCTTTGGTTTTTGATTTTTGATAGACAGGTAGGCGAGCACAAAGCTCGGTTACTTTGGTACGCACTTCGCCTAATACTTTTTTATCGCCACGAGCATCTAAGATATCACAAATCCAACCTGCCAGTTCTACACATTCTGCTTCTTTAAAGTCACGAGTGGTAACAGCAGGGGTGCCGATACGAATGCCTGAGGTAATAAACGGTGATTTAGGATCGTTTGGCACAGAGTTTTTGTTCACGGTGATGTGAGCATCGCCAAGCCATTTGTCCGCTTCTTTACCTGTAATGCCTTGTTTGATTAGGCTGATAAGCATTAGGTGATTTTCTGTACCACCAGAGACGACATCATAACCACGCTCAATGATGGTTTTTGCCATCGCTTGTGCGTTTTTGACCACTTGTTGTTGATACTCTTTGAATTCAGGACTCATCGCTTCTTTGAAGCACACCGCTTTGGCGGCGATGGCGTGCATGAGTGGACCGCCTTGCATGCCAGGAAAGACGGCTGAATTTAGTTTTTTCTCAATTTCTTCATTTTTCTTTGCCAAAATCAGACCAGAGCGTGGACCACGCAAAGTTTTGTGGGTGGTTGTGGTTGTTACATCAGCGATTTGCACAGGGTTTGGATAAACGCCTGCTGCCACAAGACCTGCCACATGAGCCATGTCCACCATTAGGTAAGCACCTACGCTGTCGGCAATCTTGCGAAAACGCTGCCAATCCATGACTTGGCTATAAGCTGAGAAACCTGCGATGATCATCTTAGGCTTATGTTCATTGGCTAGGCGTTCAACTTCATCATAGTCAATCAGTCCGTTATCATCGATGCCATAATGCACGGCATTATAGGTTCTGCCAGAGAATGACACGCTAGCACCATGCGTCAAGTGTCCACCATGAGCTAGGCTCATGCCAAGTACGGTATCGCCTGCTTCTAGTAGGGCAAGATAAACGGCGGCGTTGGCGTTAGAACCAGAGTGTGGCTGAACATTGGCATAATCCGCCCCAAATAGCTCTTTGGCACGATCAATGGCAATCTGTTCGATTACATCCACATGCTCACAGCCACCATAGTAACGCTTGGCAGGATAGCCTTCGGCATATTTATTGGTTAGGTTGGAGCCTTGGGCGTGCATGACGGCAGGCGAGCAATAGTTTTCAGAAGCGATAAGCTCGATATGGTCTTCTTGGCGTTGCCCTTCAGCGTCAATCGCAGCAGCGATATCTGGGTCGTAGGTGTAAAGTGAGATGTCTTTGAACATGGTTTGCTCCTTGACGAAGTTGTAAAATAAGTAGTGCTTTGTAGTGTACCATAATTCATCAAAAATAACAGAGTGCTTTGCGTATTTTCATATAAAAAATGCAGGGTCATGCTCACCAAGTAGTAACAGCCTATCCATATCTATTGATTTATTACAACAAACTTTGCACAAAGG
The DNA here is from genome assembly GCF_041807865.1 of Moraxella sp. E33BD. Lineage (NCBI taxonomy): Bacteria > Pseudomonadati > Pseudomonadota > Gammaproteobacteria > Moraxellales > Moraxellaceae > Moraxella > Moraxella sp. E33BD. Next base: position 11,123 of record NZ_JBGTZD010000009.1, read on the forward strand.
TATTTAAAAATACTTCTTGAATTAAGATGGGGCGTGTGTGCCAGTCATAGATGGTGATCCGACCAAATTGCCCAAAGTCGTTGATTAAACGCCGTTTATAGGGCAGGGTTTGATTTTTATTGAACATGACATAGCCAATCGGTGTGTATTTTAGGTGGCATAATCGCTTGGCATCACCTTTTAAACTGCTGATGGGAAAGATGCTTTTGGCATGAACCCAAGCGGTATCATCATCGCCATCTTGTCCAAATAGCAATACTTCTCGTACCCATGCTAAGGCAGGTCGGTGTAGCGGTAGGTTTAGATGTGATTTTTGGGAGGTGTTGAGCAGGTCATAACCTTCATGGATAATCTTGATTTTTAAAGGTTGTTTGGCTTTGGCTTCTAACAAGGCGGTCAGCGAGCCTTGTGCGTGCAAATAGGGCAAGAGGGCGTTGGGCGGTGTCATGTTAAATGGTTGGTGATTAAGCTGATGTTGAAGTGTGGAATAAAAATTGTTTGTTGATTTTAGCATAAAAATGAAGATGGATTGGTTGGATTTGTCATCAAAAGTTGTCAAAATAGATGAATGATTGGGTAATTTGTTACAATTTTTTGAAATTTTTAGGGTATTTTCGTTGTGTTTTTTAGGTATTTTTAAGAAAAATGGCATTGATACATTTTAAGAAATAGAGTTTGGCTTCATTGGTTTAACAAAGTTTTTTTGTATTTAAATTATCAAATATTATAATGATTTTTTATCTATCATTTATTTAAAAAATAGTGAACATTATGACTTGCTATTGGATTAACGATGAAGTTTTGAGTATGCTGTATCACAAGAATCACAGGCAAATAATTATCCATCGGTAATAATTACCCATCGGCATAGGCAGTGATTTGGTCTGGTGTGGCAATCGCTACTCAGATAACACATTACAAGGAATTTAGGAGGCTATCATGACTTATCAATCCGCATTAGAGCATATTCGTGCTGTTAAAGAAAAACTAGGTGGTACTTGGGGGGCTATCCGCCCAGAAGATGCTGCTCGTATGATTGTCCAAAACCGTTTTAAGACTGGTCTTGACATCGCCAAATACACCGCAGCGATTATGCGAAAAGATATGGCAGAATATGATGCCGACCACACCAAATATACTCAATCATTGGGCTGTTGGCATGGCTTTATCGCTCAGCAAAAAATGATTGCCAACAAAAAATACTTTGGCACAACAAACAAACGCTACATTTATCTATCAGGCTGGATGGTGGCTGCTTTGCGTTCTGAATTTGGTCCATTACCCGACCAATCCATGCACGAAAAAACCGCTGTGCCAAAGCTGATTGAAGAGATTTACACTTTCTTACGCCAAGCAGATGCCAAAGAGTTAAACGATTTGTTCCGTGCCTTACAAAAAGCAGAACAAGCAGGCGATACCGCTAAGGTTAAAGAGATTGAAAGTCAGATTGATAACTTTGAAACCCATGTTGTGCCAATCATTGCTGACATTGATGCAGGTTTTGGTAACGAAGAAGCAACTTATCTTTTGACCAAACAAATGATTGAAGCGGGTGCGTGTGCCATTCAAATTGAAAACCAAGTATCTGATGCCAAGCAATGCGGACACCAAGCAGGTAAGGTAACCGTACCACATGAAGACTTTTTGGCAAAAATCAACGCCGTGCGTTATGCGTTTTTAGAGCTTGGTGTTGATGATGGTGTGATTGTGGCTCGTACTGACTCAGAAGGGGCGGACTTGACCCAAAAAATCCCTGTTAGTCGTGAACCAGGCGATTTGGCATCAAAATACATCAGCTACCTAGAAACCACTGAAATTGACATTAGCGAAGCTAAAGAAGATGAGATTCTTATCAAGCGTGATGGCAAATTGCACCGCCCAACTCGTTTGCCATCAGGTCTGTATCAGTTCCGTGAAGGCACACAGCATGACCGTGTGGTACTAGACTGTGTAACCAGTCTTCAAAATGGTGCGGACATGATTTGGATTGAAACACCAACCCCTGATGTGGCAGGTATTGCAAGTTTTGTTAATGACATCAAAAAGCAAGTGCCAGATGCCAAATTGGTGTATAACAATTCGCCATCATTTAACTGGACAATCAACTTCCGCCAACAAGCCTATGACCGTTGGGTTGCCGAAGGGCGTGATGTGTCAGGCTATGAGCGTGATAAACTGATGGATGCCAAATATGATGATTCTGAGCTTGCTCGTGATGCTGATGACAAAATCCGCACCTTCCAAGCAGACGCAGCTCGTGAAGCAGGTGTGTTCCATCACTTGATTACCTTGCCAACTTATCACACCGCAGCGTTGTCTACACATGAACTTGCTAAAGGCTACTTTGGCGATGAAGGTATGTTGGCTTATGTTGCAGGCGTACAACGCAAAGAAATCCGTGGCGGTATCGCTTGCGTGAAACACCAAGCCATGACAGGTTCTGATATTGGTGATGACCACAAAGAGATTTTCTCTGGCGAAAATGCCCTAAAAGCAGGTGATGCCAGCAAGAACACCATGAACCAATTTGGCGGTTAATTCTCGCTAAATCCTAAGTGTGTAAACAGTGTTTTACTGTCAAGGTAAAGCACCGTTTTTGTTAAAAATCTAAAATTTAAGGATGAAAAATGTCAACTACTCGTATCCAAAAAGGCACGCTTGCCATTGACAAGATTTTATACGATTTTATTGAAAATGAGGCTTTGCCTGTAGCAAAGACGGTGCTAGATATTGATAGCGACCGTTATTGGGCAAATTTTGAACAGGTGGTGGTAGATTTAACACCAAAAAACAAAGCACTGCTTGCCCATCGTGATGACCTACAGACCAAAATTGATGATTGGCACAAGAACAATGTTTATGAGTTGGGTGCGTATAAGGACTTTTTGAAGCAAATTGGCTACATAGAGCCAGAGGTTGCTGATTTTACGATTGAGACTAAGAATGTGGACGATGAGATTGCGACCATTGCAGGTGCTCAATTGGTTGTGCCTGTGCGAAATGCTCGCTACGCCCTAAATGCAGGTAATGCACGGTGGGGTAGTTTATATGACGCACTCTATGGTTTTGATGTCATCAGCGAGGCAGACGGAGCTGAAAAAGGCAAAGAGTACAACCCTGTGCGTGGTGCTAAGGTCATTGAATTTGCCAAAAATTTTCTTGATGAGACCTTTGCTTTGACAGATGGCTCGCACGCTGATGTTACTGCTTATAGTATTGATGATGGTCAATTATCTGCTACCATTGGTGATAAAATCAGCACCCTAAAAGACAGCGAAAAACTGGCAGGATTTAATGGAACGGCTGATAATCCCAAGCAGATTATCCTAAAAAATAACGGCTTGCACGCCATAGTGGAGATTGACCGTACACACCTAATTGGCAAGGACGATAAAGCAGGTGTCAAAGATATCATTTTGGAATCTGCGGTTACTACCATTCAAGACTTAGAGGATTCTGTGGCAGCGGTAGATGCTGAAGAAAAAGTAGAAGGATATCGCAACTGGCTTGGACTCATGAAGGGCGATTTGAGTGAAAATTTAGAAAAAAATGGCAAAATCATCACTCGCAAACTAAACGCCGACCGCACCTACACCGACCTAAATGGCAACACCAAAACTCTGCACGGGCGTTCGGTGATGTTACTACGCAATGTTGGGCATTTGATGACCAACCCTGCGATTTTGGTCAATGACGAGGAGATTTTTGAGGGCATCATGGACGCATTGATTACGCCATTGCTATCTGCCATTGATATCTGTGGTAATAACAACTTGCGTAACTCACGCACAGGCTCAATGTACATTGTCAAGCCAAAAATGCACGGTTCTGACGAGGTTGCTTTTGCTGTAGAATTGTTTGAACGAGCAGAACAGGCCATTGGCTTGCCACCTAAGTCCATAAAAATGGGCATTATGGACGAAGAAAAACGCACCAGTGTTAATCTAAAAAACTGTATCTTTAAAGCAAAAGAGCGGACAATCTTTATTAATACAGGCTTTATGGATAGAACAGGTGATGAGATTCATACCGCCATGCAGGCAGGAGCATTTGTACGCAAGGGGGATATTAAGGGGCAGACTTGGTTCAATGCTTATGAAAAAAGAAATGTTGGCATTGGGCTGTTGACTGGGCTTCTTGGCAAGGCTCAAATTGGTAAAGGTATGTGGCCAAAGCCCGATGAGCTTGCCGAAATGTACCGCACCAAGATTGAGCATCCTGAGGCAGGAGCGAGCTGTGCTTGGGTGCCATCGCCAAATGGAGCGACAATTCATGCCATTCATTACCACAAGTGCAATGTCGCCAAACGCCAAAGTGAAATTAAAAATGAAGAGATGCCAAGTATTGATGACTTGCTAGCCATTCCGCTTGCTGTCGATACCAGTTGGACAGATGATGAAAAGCAAAAAGAGCTAGATAATAACTGTCAAGGTATTTTGGGCTATGTTGTGCGTTGGGTGGATTTGGGCGTTGGTTGCTCTAAAGTGCCTGATATTAATAATGTGGGGCTTATGGAAGACCGTGCGACCTTACGTATTTCAAGCCAGCACATTGCCAACTGGCTGACGCACGGTATTGTCACTAAAAACCAAGTATGGGATACCCTAAAACGCATGGCAAAAGTCGTGGACGAACAAAATGCGTCCGACCCTGCGTATCGCCCTATGTCGTCAGATTTTGAGAACAACATCGCCTTTAATGCGGCGGCCGATCTCATCTTCAAGGGGGCGACCGAGCCAAGCGGTTATACCGAGCCGTTATTGCATCAGGCAAGATTGAAATTAAAAGGCTATCAGGGTGATTGATTGCCTTGCAACTGATCGGATTGTTGATAAAACCTCAAAGTACTGGCTTTGGGGTTTTATACTTGGTAAATAATATCTAAAAAACTGCCCATGTAAACAAAATAACTTGGTGCATGATGATAACAATCCTGCCATCTTGTTGGTTTATAACTTGGCAAGCCATAAGTTTACCCCAAACCCAATGAACAACAAGCCCACCACAAGCATTGCTATAGTCATGATTATCGGACGAGAACCAAAGCTCTCTGCTAATTTTTTACCACTAAAAATCAATAGGGTTAAATATAAGAAGCTGATGAATTGCAAAATCAACGCCAAAATAAAAAAGCTCAAAAACGGCTTATCATAATCAGGGCGGACAAATTGCACAAAAAACGATAAAAAAAACAAAATCGCTTTTGGATTGGTCAGACTCAAGGACAAAGAGCGGTAAAAATAATTTTGTTTGTCTGTTTTGGGTGGGGTAAAACGCTTATTGGCGATAAGATGACGATTTTTAAAAGTCTGGTGTGCTTCAATGATTAGCCGTATGCCCAGATACGCCAGATAGCTACCACCAATCAGCTTGATGCCATCAAAAACACTTGGATAAAGTTTTAATAAGGTGCCTGCCCCAAATACGGTTGCTAGGATGAGCATGGCGTCTCCAAGCAAAATCCCTGCCATCACCATAACCCCTGCTTGCCTGCCTTGACTTGCTGATACTGACAGACAATATAGGCTATTAGGACCAGGTAAGGTGATGATGACAATCACGCCAACAAGATAGGTAATTAGGTTGTCAATGCCGAACATGGGTTAATCCTTTTTTAACTGATTGACTTTTCAAGATGATGCTTTAGTGTCGGTACTAGCTGTTTTTTACGGCTGATGATGCCTGTCAAGGTGAATAGTCCGTCATGTGGTGTGGTGTGAAAGGCTTGGCTAATGATGGTGTTTTGGACTGGGTCATGAGCATAAAGATGGCTGATTTTATTTTTGATGTCCACGATGGCAATCATAAGATGGTCAAGTCGTTTTTCTTTGGTTAATTGCTTGGCACTATCGCTTAGCTCGTTTAAGCGATGAAATATCTGCTTGGGGTCTAGCGTCTCAATGCCAGCAATCCCCCATGTCTGACCACCGATATCATACTCTTTATAGTCCATCAGTAAAATCTCATGAGCACTTAACCAAGATAGGTTGCTTTTTGCGGTGAACATTTTTTGGGCATAATCATCTTTGTCTTTTATGCTAAGATTGGCAATGTTCATCAAGTGGTGCAGAGCGTGCCTGTCGTCATCAGTGGTGGTAGGACTGCTAAGATTGAGTGTATCTGAGATGATGGCAGAGAGCATCAGCATACAGAGCATGGGTGTGATATCAATACCTCTCATGACGAACATTTCATATAGGATTGTGCAAGTACAGCCTACAGGGCGAATGTGAATCTCAGCAGGTGTGGGCGTGCTGAGATTTAACTTATGGTGATCAATCACATAACGAATGTCAAAATCGGATAAATTGGCGATGGATTGGGCTTGCTCGTTGTGGTCGGTTAGACCAATCTTATCACCTTTATTCAGTGTATCTAAGGGCTGACTGGGGTCAAGGTAGGGAAGTAGTTCATTGGGCAGACCGTCCATCTCTGCTTGAAAATTGGTAAATAGGTAGTCAAGCACAAAGCGTGTTTCAAGGTTGGGTTGACCCAATCGGTATGCGGTGGCATTGATGTGCTGTGCATTTAGATAGTATGCCAAAGCAAAGGCGGATGCAAAGGCGTCTGTATCGGGGCTTGTGTGTCCAAAGATATGATGCATGATTGTGTCTTATGTGAATGAAGCCTTGTCTGAGTGGTTGGTGCTGGTTGATGTGGTGTAGTTGGTGGGGTCGTTATTGTCTTTGTTGGCGTGAATCGTTTCATCAGCAAAGAAGGCTTGATGAATATTGGCTTTGGCACGCTCATAACCATCAAAGGCAAGACGGCAGGTACTGACCAAATCTGTTTGCCAAACAGGAATCGCACTTTTCATGCGAGTAAAGCGGTTGGGTACATCGGGCATACTTTTGGCGAATTCCACTGCACGCAAGGCATCATCACGACTGTTACACACAAGTGCCATGTCGCACCCTGCTTCTATTGCAGATTTGACACGCATGGTAACATCTCCTGCAACATGAGCAGCTTTCATGGACAAATCATCTGAAAACAAGACGCCATCGTAACCAAGTTTTTCTCTTAAAATATGTTGTAGCCATACTTTTGAAAAGCTTGCTGGCTTATCATCAATTTGACTAAAAATCACATGGGCAGGCATGAGAGCACAAAGTTGTGCTAAATTATTGCGAAAACTCACCAAGTCGCACGCCCAAATCTCATCAAAACAGCGAGTATCTACGGCGTCTGAGATATGCGAGTCAGGGGCGATGGAGCCATGACCTGGAAAGTGCTTACCAGTGGCTTTCATGCCAGCATCATTCATGCCATCTATAAAGCGTGAGGATAGAACGGTAACGACTTGGGGGTTGGCATGAAAGGCACGGTCGCCAATCACAAGACTGCACCCATTGATATCAAGCACAGGAGCAAAGCTAATATCTACGCCCACCGCCAATACCTCACACGCCATAAGATACCCTGCGTCATACGCAAGCGATAGAGCAAGCTCTTGATTTTTATCATAAACATCTCCCAATCGCCCCATCGCAGGCAAGGGCGTAAAGCCATCTTTAAAGCGTGCTACTCGCCCACCTTCTTGGTCGGCTGCAATAATAAGATGGGGATTGACCGCTCGCATACCGTCAGTCAATGCTCGCACTTGGGTAGGGTCTGCTACATTACGCTTAAATAAAATCACACCACCTAATGCGTCATGTGCCAAAAATGCTTTATCTTCATCGGTTAAGGTTAAGCCATCAATGTCTGCCATGATGATACCAGTTGCCATGATATATTCCAAATAACAGTGTAAAAATTACCGCTTATTATGCCATGATTTTGGATAAATGTATCAATTTATAGAGATTTGCTCACAAAAACCATCACACAAGAAAGATTGAGTATGATAAGATAATGCGAATTTTTCTTAAGTTAATTTCTCTTATACTGATATTAAGGATAGTTATGAAGCAACAATTTTTATGGTCAGGTATGGCTGCAGCTGTGGTGGGTGTCATGCTGGCTCAGTCGGTCAGTGCGGTGGCAGCTGATGCTGATAAAGAAGGCTTTGAGCCAAGCATTGAACAAAAAGTTACCGCACGACAAGTCTCGTTTTTGCTTGACCGTTTTCACTATCTAAAACAGCCTCTTAATAAAGAGATGAGCAAACACATCCTTGAAACCTATTTTGATAGTCTAGATGCATCACGCACGCTACTATTGCAGTCGGATGTAGATGAATTTATGGCAAAGTATGGCGATACTTTTGCTGAGCGTCTAAAACGAGGGGATTTGACGGCAGGGATTGAGATTTTTGAGCGTTATCGCACTCGTGCCAATGAATATTATGATTTTGCTAAAACTGCTTTAAATAAAGAGATTGACCTTTATACCGACCAGAGCATCGTGCTTGACCGTGAAGAAGCACCTAGATTTAAAAGTAAAGATGAGCAATTACAATATTGGCAAAATCAGACAGCGTACGCCTTAATTAGCATTATTTTAAATCAAGAAGATGATAAAGCAAAAGATGATGCCTTTATTAAAAACCCTGAGTTATCTCGTGGGCAGGATTTGGTTAAGGGTGAAAATCGCACACCTAATGAGATTTTGCTAAACCGTATTGACCGTCAAAAAAAGCAACTGGCTCGTCTAAAAAATGATGAGATCATGGAGGGTATCTTAAATTCCGCCATGATGGCATATGATCCGCATAGCAACTATTATGCCCCTGTTCAGGCGAATGAAATACAGATTCAATCAAATCTGCAACTAGAAGGTATTGGTGTGTCCATCCGCCCTGACCGCAAAAACCCTGATTATATGCGTATTGTTACTTTGGTTGATGGTGGACCAGCCCAAAAGACAGGTCAGGTGCGTCCTAATGATCTGATTTTAGGCGTGGCTCAAGATGGCGAAGAGATGATTGATACCATTGGTTTTAGCACTCGTGAAATCGTGGCGTTAATCCGTGGGGCGAAGGGTACATCTGTTACCATTCGTGTCAAACAGCCTAATGCCCCAGATAGCTCGGTACGCAATGTTACCATCGTGCGTGATGTCATCAAACAAGAAGAATCAGGCGTGCATCATCGGGTGGTGGAAGTGCCTTATCAGGGTGGTATTAAGCGTGTGGGTGTGCTAGAGATTCCTAGCTTTTACCTAAATTTCACTGCACGCCGTAGTGGAGCGGGGGAAGATGAATACCGCTCTGTCAGCCTTGACACCGAAAAAGCGATTAAGGCGTTAAATGCACAAAACATCGATGGCATGGTGGTTGATTTGCGCAACAACCCAGGTGGTTCGCTTGATGAGGTGGCGAAAATGATTGGGCTATTCATCAAAGAAGGTCCAGTGGTGCAAATTCGTGATAATCAAGGCAATGTGCAAGTCTATGCTGATAAAGATGGCGGTAAACAGCTTTATGCTGGCGATATGTCGGTGCTGATTAATTTGGGTTCAGCGTCAGCATCCGAGATTTTCTCGGCAGCGATTCAAGATTATGGGCGTGGGCTTGTCATTGGTAGTACCACGACAGGCAAGGGTTCGGCACAGACACGGCATGATGATTTGGCTTTGGGTTCTGCTTCTATCACACAGCGTAAATTTTACCGCATCAATGGTGGCAGTACCCAAAATAAAGGCGTTGAGCCAGATATTGAGTTGGTTAATATCTACGAAGGCATCGAATTTGGTGAGCGAGAATATAAAAATCCACTGGAATGGGACACAATTCCTACCACCAACTACACCGCTGAAGGTAAATATAGCAAAGCACTCATTGAGCAATTAGCGGCAGCGTCTAAAGTGCGTCAAGCCAAAGACCCTCAGTTTGTTTATCTAAGCGAGCTTAACGCCATTCGCGCTCTTGACGATCGCAAAAAGCCAGTTGATGTCAATATTGACAAACGCCGTGCCAAAGACAAAGAGATAGAAAACCGCACTTTAAATGCTGCAAATGTTCGAAAGCAAGCAATGGGAGAAGCTCCTTATACTGATTGGGCAACCTATCAGGCAAGCGTGGATGCACTGGCTGAAGAGCGTGGGGCAATGAAAGAAAATGAACGACCAAAACTCCCTGAAGATGAGGCATATGTTATCGAGGCGGCTCGCCTGATGTTTGATGCTAAAAACTAAGTAAAATCTTGAAGTTTTACCATCATCTTTTAAAACACCAAACAATAAAGCTGTCAGTAAGACAGCTTTATTGTTTGGTTGGGATAACCAAGTAAGATTGTCTGTTTTTGGTTTAGGTTAGTCTCGATTAGAGCTATCTTTAAGGGTGTTTTTACCTTTTAAGGGTAATGTTACCAAAAAACGAGTTTTACCCTGCCAAGTATCGGTGGTGATTTTACCTGCATGAGCTTCAACGATTTGCGACACCAAAGACAACCCCAGTCCTGAGCCTTTTTTCTCTTGTTTTAGGCGAACAAAGGGGCTAAAAATATCCTCTCGCTTGTCCTTTGGAATGCCTTCGCCTTGGTCAATAAAGGCAAGTACAGCATAGACAGGCTCTTTGGGTGCGTTGTCTTTTTGACGAGTAAAACGCAGCAGGGATTTTTTAGATTTTTTTGGTGCATCGTCATCAAGCTGACTTAAAGGGGTTTTTGCCAAATTATTTGGGATTTGGGCAGCACAGGATAAATCAATGCTGTTATATAGATACACTTCAATGGGTGGTACGCCATGAATCATGGCATTGTTTAGTAGATTTCTCACAAGATGTGTAAGAAGTTTGGGCTGTGCTGTTATGATGACCGATTCGGCAAATAGCGATACTTCTGAATAATGTTGGCACTCGCTCTTGACAAGCTCATATAGGTCAATTTGGTCGGTTGCTTCTAGAGCATGACCTGCATCTAAACGACTTACCAATAAAATGCTCTCAACCAATTCATTAAGTCCTGTCAAATCACGGTTAATGGCAGCGGCACGCTTGTCAAACTTGGATTTGGTGTCGTCATCAAGTTTGGCAACGAGCATATCCATCATCTCAATTTGTAAGCGTATGCGAGTGATGGGCGTGCGAAACTCGTGCGATGCGTGTGCCAGTAGTAGGTTGTTGGCGTTGATGAGTTGTTCAATTTTTTGGGCAGATTGGTTAAAACCATAAGCAAGAGAAGCGATTTCGTCATTGCCCTGTTCGCTGACCCGCACGCTAAAATCCCCATCGCCAAGTTTGACCATCTGCTGACTCATGTGGTTGATACGCCAAGTAATGTTGCGAGCAATCCACCATAGCACCGCTGACATGATGAGTATAAGAAGCAGTGTGCCTGTGAATAAGTTTAGTGCTGCAGAACCAGGCTTTTCTTTGGGTGGAATGCGACTTTCATACCATAGATGATAGCCTGCACTATTATCTAGTATCACATGATGATGAGTGGGTGAGAATACACCAGGAATGATGGCATCTAGCCAATCTCGATCATTGATGAGCCTGACTGGTAATGTGCTGTCTTCGGTTTGTAGTATCAGCTCGCCTGTAGGTGAGTACAGACCGATTTTGGCGTTTAGACTTTCATCAAAAATATCAAAACTGCGTTTGACCACCGCCAAGATAAAGCGCGATTTTAAAAGTTCGTTTTCTTTATTTAGGGCTTCTGCTTGAGTGATAAGGGGGTCAACTTGTGCCAAGATTTGTTCAGCGACAGCTTTAGCACGCACGGTATCGGAGTTATTGTGTACCAACTGAGCAAGAAATACCATGGCGATGGCAAAGGCGATGATTGCCAAAAATACACTAATGAATAGCTGAGCAAATAATGAATTTAAACCAAAAGAATGATGTTTCATATACCCAAAAACCACCCAAAAATCAAACAAAAGTTACAACTAATTTTGATAACTCATGCCGGCTTTGGCCAAGCTAGCATAAACCAAGCTGATGACTTGTATGATAAACTTACAATCTTATAACACAAGTCATCACAACACCAAATTCGCCCGATAAAAAAAAGACCATCAAGCGATGGTCTTTTGGCTTGAATTATAATTGGTCGGTGGCGAACTGATAGCCAACACCACGCACGGTAATGATGCGTTTTGGTTGGCGTGGATTGTCTTCAATCAACGCACGCAACCGAGAGATATGCACATCAATAGCACGGTCAATATTCTCTGAACTGTCGTCATTTGGCATGGCTTGCCATAACTGCTCACGATTTAGCACCTTGCCTGCATGGGTGGCAAAATAGTGCAGTAGTTGGAATTGATGCGTGGTTAAGCGGACAATCTTATCATCAATGGTAACTTCGTGGCTGTCAGGAAATACGGTCAATCGCCCAAAAGTTAAACTACCAGAATGTAGGTCGGCTTGGTTTGGGGTTTCGTGGCGACGCAATACCGCACGAATGCGAGCAAGTAGCTCTCTTGGCTCAAAAGGCTTTGAGATGTAATCATCTGCACCCATTTCAAGACCTAGCACACGATCGGTGGTGTCGCCTTTGGCGGTCAGCATGACAATCGGAACTTTATTTATTTGTGGATTTTTTGCTCCACGCACCCTCTGGCATACTTGCATGCCGTCCATGTCAGGGAGCATAAGATCAAGCACGATTAGGCTAATGTCTCTTTCTTTTGCATCTAATAGGTCAAGACCTGCTTGACCTGTGGCGGCATGATGCACTTCATAGTAATTCATTGACAGATAATCGGTGATGAGTTCTGCCAAATCTGGATCATCTTCGATAAGTAGGATTTGTTTATTCATAAGTTTTCCAATTGATACTAAAATGATTGACTGTCTTTAGATAAAAATAAAATAGTAATGATATTTGGGTGGGTATATCTTGCCAATATTTTTGGACATTGACAAGTGTTATTTTGTAGCAAATCAATACTTTTGATGAAAATTGCGTAATTTTTCTAAGAATTGTGCAAAATTTCTCTATTTTTGATAATTGGCTGTAACATTTGATGTCGTCACTCGACTCTGACCTGTTTACCGGCTACCTGTTTTGGTAAATGCGTTAAGACAACCAAACTGTCTTCGGTAATACCTGATACCAAAAACCGTCGTGTATTTGGTTGATATTCAATGACATGGATTTTGGCAAAATGTAGTGTGGCGTCTTGTTTGATTACCCACGCATGAGCGATAATAGGGGCTTGTGGTTTATAGGGTGGTTGGTGTAGCCTGTCCAAATCAAGTGGCTTGGCGTATTCATCAACGATGGCAAAATCAGGCAGTAATGCACCAACTTCTATTTGCCCATATTCTATTACTGCTTTGGCAAGTTGATCTGATGGTAGCTTAGACCAAATGATGTCTTGTGGCAAGATTTTGATATGCACATCAATGGCGTTAAGATCACTGGGTTTGATGAGATGTTTAACTTGTCCGCTAAATCCTTGTCCATCGATACCAAGCTCAACTGTATCGCCGATAGCAATGTGCTGTTTTAGATGAGCTGGCAGGCGACTGACTAGCTTATACTCAGAGACATCGTTGATGGTGATGAGCGGAGTGGTGGGGTTGATGATGCCTAGGGGATTTGTAGTCATGCTAGCAACTACGCCATCAAAAGGGGCGATAAGCGATATCTCTGGGATATTTGGTGGCATCTCTACCAGTTCATCGTTGTCCAGATTGTCTGTTGGCGTGGCTGTTGTGTTTTGGGTGGGTGTTAGTACACCAAGCACCGAACCTTTTTTAACCGTATCGCCTATTTTGATAAACCATTGCTTGATGGTGGCATCTGTTGGACTGTATAAAGTACTGCTTTTTAAAGGGGTGATGATGCCTTGTAGGGTAAAACTTGGCTGATAGCGTGCAGGCTTGATAGAACTTAGGTGTATTTTGGATAATATGACCTTGTTGTCTGCGTATCGCACAGGGGTGCTATTGATGTCTAGTTGTAATTTATGATCTTGATATTTGATGGCAGAGTCGTCTTGCTCGTGTGGTTGGGTGGTATCTTGCGTCTGTGGCTGCTGACACGCCACAAGCAGGCAAGAAATACTAAATAAAAACCCAAGCATGACGGCAGTACGCATACAGATTACCAAATTTGCTAAAATGCTTATCATAGCACACAATGTGTATGATTGTGCGACTGATGTGTAGATTGTTTCAATTCACTGTCTATTTTGGTAAAATCAACATATAATGCGGTAAAAAACAATCAAGACAAGCCAATTAGCCGTCGCTAACGGAGATTTTATGAGCAATATCCATGATGCCACCAACACTAATTCTACCCAAAAATATGCGTTATTGGTGCGTGTTTTTCACTGGATTGGGGCGTTGCTTATTTTGATGGCTTTTATTGCCATCAATCAAGGTGATGAGTTTGTGGGGTTACATAAATCTATCGGTGCAAGTTTTCTATTATGGACGATATTGCGTATCTTGACACGCTTTGTTACTACAGCACCTTCGCCTGTATCTGCCCCTGCTTGGCAAAAGACCATCGCTCATTTGACTCATGTGGCACTCTATGTGGTCATGCTTGCCATGCCGATAAGTGGTGTTTTGATGTCTATGTATGGTGGTCGTGGCGTGAGTGTGTTTGGTCTGTTTGATTTGCCAACCATCGTGTCAATCAACCCAAGCATGGCAAAGCTGATGAACTTATGGCATACCCAATTGATTTGGTTGGTGATGTGGTTGCTTATCGTCATGCACATCGGAGCGGCATTGTATCATCAGTTTGTGATCAAAGATGGCTTGCTTAATAGAATGCGGTGATTGCATGATGGCTGATTGCCATGATGAATTGTGAAAATGGCTTGAAAAGCTGAGCTGATACCAATTAAAAGCTGTCCGATGACGGCTTTTGCTTTATGAGCAAGCTGAGTAATTCAAAGGAGCTATCAAGCAATGGGCAAATAAAAAAATACCCAACCGAAGTTGGGTATTTTTAAATATGGTGGCGTGAGGCAGGATCGAACTGCCGACACACGGATTTTCAATCCGTTGCTCTACCGACTGAGCTATCGCGCCGTATTTAGCTTTATTGGCTAAGTGGTGCGTATTATATATGATTTAAAAATCTTTGCAAGCATTTTTTTAATAAATTTTTAAAGATTTTGCAATTTTATATATTTTTATGCAAAATTTGACTCTGATTTGACCAAATCGGTGGTTTTTTGGGGTATGATATTGCTTTTTGGAATGATTTTTGAGAATTGACTGGGGTTTTTATGATAACTGATGATTACAGTGATTTATCAACTCATCATGATTTAAAGCGTGCACAAGCCTTTGTGAATCATCAGCTAATGGCGGATTTTGGCGTATTGTTCAGCCATGCCAACCTGCCCAAGCCACTTGGTGAAGCGTCTGACTATGCCATCTCTAATGGCGGTAAACGAGTACGACCACTTTTGGTACTGGTCAGTTTTTTGGCGACAGGTGGTGATATCAATCAATTGGATTTTGTACGCCGTGCCATGCTTGCCATCGAGTGCATACATGGTTATTCGTTGGTGCATGATGATTTGCCATGTATGGACGATGATGAACTACGCCGTGGTAAACCAACCTGCCATGTGGTTTATGGTGAGGCGGTTGCCATGCTTGTAGGAGATGTACTGCAGTCGCTTGCTTTTGAAGTATTGGGTTCTGATGAGATTAACGGATTTGGCAAGATGGACGATGTCATATTTGTCAGACTAAGCAAAATTCTAGCCTACAATGCCAGACGCATGGTGGTAGGTCAGCAAGCGGATTTAAATGGCGAACAACAATCGCTCAATCAAAACGAACTGGAGAGCATTCATCGGGATAAGACAGGAGCATTGATTGTTGCTAGTGTGCTGATGGGGGCTGTGTGTGCTGGGGCAGGTGCTAAGATGCTGTCTTGGCTTGATAGGTATGCCCAACTGATTGGACTTGCCTATCAAGTGCAAGATGATGTGCTAGATGTCGTGGCAGATACTACAATGCTAGGCAAGATGGCAGGTAGTGACGAGAAGCTTGATAAGTCCACTTATGTCAAGCTGTTGGGCGTAGAAGGGGCTCGTGCTTATGCTGATTCACTGTTTGATGAGGCAAGAGATCAGGCGATGGCTTTGGGTGAGGGCAATTTATTATTACAGGTGGTGGACTGGCTGCAAAAAAGGGGGTATTGATTTTGTATTGGTAAACCACACCATTGTATTCTTGGGCTTTTAAAAGCATACTACCCATCTTGTATCTACTGAAATCTTGTTTTTGGTTATTTTCCAAAAACCTTTTCCATTGCTTTTGGAATACCCAGTCCAATACTGTCTTGTTGCCAAGTGAATTTAGCATGGATTGTTTTAAGAGCGTGGTTAATTTTATTGTATAGCTCTTTATCAATGCTAATAGATATCGGTGTCAAATGCCAGTGAAAATGCGTGAGTGTGTGTTTAATGGTTTTTTTCGCTACTAAGGTGGTATTGGGCAGAGTATCAAAAATTTGTCGTTCGGCAAGACTTAATGCTTGGGTATTGGCTAGTTGTTCATGCAATTTTTTGGCGGTTATCAAATCATTTGGTAAATCGATGGCTGTACTATTGTTGATACCATCTATCATCAGCATGGGCAGGGTGTATAAGCCATCCCAAATGCCACCATTGTTATTTCTTTTTAGCCATAGCAATGTGTCATTAAATTCTAGGACGAACACCAGCGAATGGCGGTGGGGTTTGTCTGATTTTTTGGTTTTGACAGGATAGGCGGTGGGGTTGCCATCTTGGTAAGCGGTGCAGTCATCAGATAAAGGGCAGGCATGGCAATCAGGGCGTGTGCGAGTACAGACAGTCGCTCCAAGATCCATCATTGCTTGGGCGAATTTACCGCTGTCATGCGTAGGAGTGAGTGTGTCAGCAAGAGACCATAGCACTTTATTGGTGGTAGACTTGGTAATATCACCGTCAATCCCTGCCCAGCGTGTCAGCACTCGCTTGACATTGCCATCACATATCACACCACGCCCACGCACCCCCATAGAAACAATCGCTCCTGCGGTTGAGCGACCCACACCACTGATTTTTTCCCATTCATCAGTCGTTTGGGGAAAATGCCCATGATGGGCAATAAAGTCGGCAACTTGTTTGGCTCCTTTGTGTAGGTTTCTGGCTCGAGCATAATAGCCAAGCCCTGCCCAAAGTTTTGCTACACTGTCCCAGTTGGCAGCAGCCAAGTCTTCTACAGTGGGAAACTGTTCTATAAAACGCTCAAAATAGCCCAGAACGGTTGCTACTTGGGTTTGTTGTAGCATAATCTCGGATAGCCATACTGCATAGATGTCAGCCGTGTCTTGGTGGTGGTATTGCCAAGGTAAATCATGGCGACCGTGTGAGGTAAACCAAGTCAGCAAGCGTGGAGCAAAAGTGTGGTGGTTCATGGGTGTATTTTATTTTTTGAAACAAAAAGACTATATGGGGATAATGGGTGGATTTTTCATGGTTTTTATGGATTTGTTGGTATAGTGTAGATAAGAATTTATAAGATTTCAACAGGATAATGATGGTTTTGCTAGGGTTTTTTGATGTGGTTTTTGGTATAATTAAATGATGAGATATTTATTTGTGATTTATCTAAGCGTTGCTTACCTAATGATGGGTGCTGGTCTTTTGACCGCACAAACTGCCATCGCTACGCAAGTTGTAGCGACCACTACAGATTTTGCTGTGGGGTTTGATGATGTCTTTGCTCAGTGTCGCCAGCATTTTTATGATGGTAAATCGCCCACGCTTGTAGGGTCTCGTGGCGAACGACTCAATAAAGAGCTTGATGCTTTATGCTTTGAGGGCTTTGCAGTACTGCATTCAGGTGTATCTCGCACACCTTTATGGTCGGCGGAATATCTTACTCGTGAGCGTATTGAACAGGCACGCACATTGGTACGCAATGACAGTTTTCGTGCTGAAAGTCGGTTGGCTCACAGCAGGCGTGCAGAGTTGTCCGACTATAGTCATTCAGGCTTTGATCGTGGGCATTTATCCCCAAATGGCGACATGGCAAATACACACACGCAATATGAGAGTTTTAGCCTTGCCAATATCGTTCCCCAAAACGGCACGCACAACCGCAATGTTTGGCGACACATTGAAACTGCCACACGCAATCTTACCATCAAATATGGTGATGTTTATGTGGTTAATGGTGTGGTTTTTGATGGAAAAACGATTGCACGCATCGGCGGCCGTGTGATGGTGCCAAGCCATTTGTTTAAGGCGGTGTATATCCCAAGTCTGAATCAGGCGGGCGTGTATTATTCACCCAATATTGAAAGTGCAAGCTATGAGATCATCAGCTTAAACGAACTACAAAGCCGTACCGGCATGAGTGTTTTTCCGATGTTGCCAACCCCAGTTCAAAATCAAGCCTACCAGTTATCAGAATCAAACAATGATGGAAAGCAGATGGGTGGCAAGGCTGAAGTGGAGAGGGACAAGATAAACTTAAGTAGCATGAGTGGTTGGTTGCTTTTTATCCTTGAAATCTTGAAATATTTCATCACGGTAATCAATCGCTAGGCTGAATTGATGTCATTAGGAGTGGTTATGGATATTTTTAATAATGAACACGAAGTGCTGACCATTGGTAATCTGATAATAGAAAACCGTCTAGGTCATGTCATCATTCATGGCGATGTGCAAATCAAGGCTGATGAAGTGGGGCGGTCTCATGCCAAAGCGTTGGCGGAATTTGCCCAAAATTTACTCATGGCGACAGACGAGCAAGACGAGCGGGATTTATCTGTTAAACAGATGGAAGTGATTGACAATCCGTTTGGTTAAGTATTGTATCGGTAATACAGCTTAATAAAACTACCACAAAAAGGGCATTTTCTTACAGCGATTGGCATTGCTTTTGACGACAGGATTGATATAATGGATTTATGCTTGTTATTTTGACAAGTGGTTTTTAAGGAGGTGGTTATGAAAATGACAAAAATTATCGCAGTGGCAGCGGCATTAACTTTAGCGGGCACAGCATTTGCTGCTGACCCAATCGTTGGTAACTGGCAGATGAGTGAAGATGGTCAGCCAAAATCTGTCGTACAAATCAGCGAGTCTGGCGGTAAGTTCACAGGCGTAGTCGTATCAGGTCAAACTGAAAAAGCCAAAAAATTTGTTGGTAAAACAGTCATTCTAAACGCCCAAAATCTTGGTGATGGCAAGTACAAGGGTAAGGCAAAAGATCCTCGTTGGGGCTTGATACCTGCAGTAAACGCAGACATTACGCTAAACGGCAATAAACTTACCCTAAAAACGCTAAAGGGTTCTCAAGTTTTAACTCGTAAGTAATTTAAGTAGTTCAAGTTTTGATTTTTTGATTAGAATCACTGAATGGCAATAAAAAACGCATCAATCACGATGCGTTTTTTATTGTTGCTTGTTTGATATTATAAGGCAGATTCGTCAGTCTCGCCTGTTCTAATACGGATGACTCTTTCAAGTGGTGTTACAAAAATCTTGCCATCGCCAATTTTACCTGTGTTAGCGGCACTGATAATTGCTTCGATGATGAGATCTGTCATGTCGTCAGTGCAGGCGATTTCAAGTTTGATTTTTGGTAAAAAATCCACCACATATTCAGCACCACGGTACATCTCGGTATGACCTTTTTGGCGACCAAAGCCCTTAACTTCGGTGATGGTGATGCCGTTGATGCCAATTTCTGAGAGTGCTTCTCTGACATCGTCTAGTTTAAAAGGTTTGATGATTGCCGAAACGAGTTTCATGAAATTTCCTTGGCGTTAAGTGTGAATTTATTGATGAATAGATTATACCGCCAAATGCTACAAAAATTCAATGTGCATTGATGCAAATTCTGCTACAATAGGTTGTCATTATAGCAAACATGGTGAGAGTAATTATGACAGAACCAGTAGAGTTGTTGTATGTGGTCGTTGGACTTGGTGCATCAGGACTATCAGCGGTTAATTTTTTGACAGAAAAGGGGCATACAGTCTTAGTGGTTGACGAGCAGTCAGCACCAGGTCTTGCTTCTAAGTTACCTGAAGGTGTGCAGACAGCTTTTGGTGGTATTGACCAAAACCTACTATTATCAGCAAGCACCATCGTGATTAGCCCAGGGGTTGACCCTAGACATTCAGCGATAGTGGCTGCCAAGGTGGCAGGCATACCTGTGGTAAGTGATGTGCAACTGTTTGTTGATGAGTTGCGTGTGCGTGATGAGAAGTTAGGCAATCAGACGCCGATAGTTGCCATCACAGGCTCAAACGCCAAATCCACTGTAACAACTTTGGTTGGTGAGATGGCAAAAGCATCTGGTAAAGTAGTTGGTGTAGGTGGTAATATTGGTACGCCAGCACTTGAACTACTTAGCATTGCCGATTTGGATATGGTGGTGCTTGAATTATCCAGTTTTCAGCTAGAGCATATTGGTAGGCTGGGTGCATCAGTGGCAACCATCTTGAATATCTCGCCAGACCACCTAGATAGACATGGCGATATGCAAGGTTATCTTGCTCAAAAGCTGCGTATTTTTCATGAAGCAGGGGCGGCTGTCATCTGTATTGATGATGAATCTTTGCAGGTTTCTTGTCAGCAAGCCTTATTGGAAAAAGGGGTGGGTGGTGCAGGCGTTATCACTACCAGTGGCATTATTGATGGGGGCGATCAAGCCGATTTGTATCTTGTTAAAGAGCAGGGTGTGATTTGGCTATGCCGACAAGGCAAGCGACTCATATCCGCTGACGAAGTATTCATCAAAGGCGGGCATAATTTATTAAATGCCTTGTCTGCCCTTGCTTTGGGCGTGATGGTTGGGCTTGAGATGAGTGCCATGCTTAAGGTATTGGGGGAATTTCGTGGGCTACCGCACCGCTGTGAATATGTTGATAAGGTGGCAAATCGTGCCTACTTTAATGATTCAAAAGGAACTAATATAGGCTCAACCATTGCTGCGGTTGATGGGCTTGGGGCGGTCTATGGCGAGCGTTCTTTGGTACTCATTTTAGGTGGATTGGGTAAGGGTCAGGATTTTAGTGAGCTTAGCGATTGTGTAGAAAAATATGTGCATTCCATCTATCTCATTGGTGCTGATGCTCAAGCCATCGAAAAAGGACTGCTTGTCAAGCCATTACTGGTAAGGCGTATTCATCATGCAGGCAATATGCAGACAGCCTTTGCTTTAGCCAGTGGTAGTGACGCTAAGGCGGTGTTACTATCGCCAGCGTGTGCCAGCTTTGACCAATTTAAAAGCTATAGCGATCGTGGTGAGCAATTCGTGGCGATGGTCAAAGCCTTGACGACTGCTTGATGTTGTGATTGTCCAATAAAACCACCAACAGAGTGGTTTTATTGGATTTATGGCTTGACACTTTGGTGTAACGACCATTATGTCAATTATTGTGTCTGGTTGCTCGGTTAATTTGTAATATCTTTTTTCTATCTGATGAAAACCCCTGCGTTTCAACAAAAAGTCGTTTATAATAGTAAGTTTATATTCATATTTTATTGAGTGGTTTTTAGTACCATGTCTGCATTTTTCCAAAGATTATCCACACTTAATCTGCCATCACCACAGACGATGCTTGTGGTGAGTTTGGGGTTGTTGCTATCCTTATCTTTGCTGATGATTGCATCAGCTTCCATCCCTTTTGCCTTAGCTAAAGATTTAAACCCAATGCGGTTTTTTTGGTCGCAAGCGTTTTATATATCTGTCGGTATTTTTGCGGCATTTTCGGTATATAAGGTGCTTCCGCTAAAGATTTACTGCAACTTGAGCTTTTTGGTCATTGCATGGATAGGGGTGATTTTTCTTTTAATATTGACTGAGATTTTTGCCGTGCCGATTAACGGCTCAAAACGCTGGCTGAGTATTGCAGGGTTTAACTTGCAAACTGCTGAGCTTGCCAAGATGGTCATGGTAATGATTGCTGCAGAGTATGTAGTACGCCGTTCGGCAGAGTTTCGTAGCAGTATCTTGGGCGGTGCAAAACTACTGGCTTGGTACGCCCCTGTCGCTGTTTTTTTGATGATGCAACCTGACTATGGTTCAACAGCAGTTATTGTGGCAACCTTGCTTGTACTTGCTTGGATTAGTGGTGCACCTAAAACGCAGTATGTCATGATTGGACTGTTCGTCTTGGTGGTTGGTATTGCAGGTATTTTTCTTGCTGATTATCGCCGTGAGCGTATGATGTCATTTTGGGATCCTTTTGATGACATTCAAAATTCTGATTTTCAGCTATCACGCAGTTTGATTGCTTTTGGTCGTGGTCAGCTAAGTGGTGTGGGTTATGGAGACAGCGTCCAAAAGCTATCACACTTGCCTGAGGCTCACACAGATTTTATTTTGGCGATTACTGGTGAAGAGTTGGGATTAATTGGCGTGGGTTTTGTATTGTTACTTGAGGCAATGATTGTCGTTGCCATCATGATGATTAGTTATATGGCGTTAAAGCGTCGCCAGTTGCGTCTTAGCTATATCGTTTTTGGTTTTGCGGTGGTGATTTTTGGGCAGGTATTCATCAATGCAGGCATGAATATGGGTATCTTGCCAACAAAAGGTCTGACTCTACCGTTTTATAGTTTTGGTGGTTCGGCACTCGTGGTCAATATGATGATGATTGGCTTTATCTTAAAGGTTGCCAAAGAAAGTGCCCGTATTGATTATGAGGGTAATAGTAGAAACTACTAGACTTCTGTAAGTGCTACGCAATAGCCTAATGGTCATGAAAAACACCCTAAAAGTTAGATAGCCCCCCTTTGAACCGCACCCCAAAAGTTAGACACTCGAAACTTTGGGGTGTTTTTTTGTCAATCCATAGTGGATTAAACCGCCCTTATGGTACATTATCTGTAATAAAGCATGGTCTAAATGAATATGATGATAATTAAGTCATCAGAATTTCGCCTAAGGTGTGTCAATGCAGATCATCGCTTGGGTGGTTCGGTCATAAAGATTGTCGGCATATTAAATCCAAGATTTTTATTGATGTTGCAGGTTTAGTTGTCATCACTGATGCCGAGCGAGCTTTGCTGGATGAGTGGTTGATTATTCCAATGCTTGATGGCAAATGCTAATATCTCATCAGTCTTGCCGTCCATCATGTCTTTAGGGATGGGCTGTTTTAGTCGTCTTAGGGCATCAATGAGTAAAGCGGTGGGTTGTTTATCTTTGATGGGTTTGGCAAGATTTTGCTTAGAGAGTTTTTGTCCGTCTTTGTTGTGCAGTAGTGGCAGATGATAATGATGGTCGGCGTGGGGTAGTTGACAGGCTTTATTGATGGTTAGCTGTCCAGCAGTCATCGGCAGAATATCTAGACCACGCATGATGTGGCTGATGTTTTGCAGACCATCATCAATGGCACAGGCAAAAATATAGTTAATCATGCCATTTTGGCGTTTGATGACAACATCACCTAGACTTCTAGCAGGATTATCCCAAATAACCCCCTGAATGCCATCATAAAATGCACTTAAAGTATCAGGCAGGCAGAGGCGTATTTTACTGTTTGGATGAGCGGCGTCATAAGAATGATGCAGGCACAGTCGTGGATAAATAAGTGGCTGATTTAAATCTTGAGTTTGACTCAGCTCTTTTGATGCGTGATTAAAGGTGATGGGTTTGGTGTTGTTGTTGTGTGTCTGCAGATATGCTTGTAGCTGTTTGCGTGAGCATTGACAAGCATAGGTTAGGGGCTTTAGCATATCTATAAACTCATCATAGATATGCTGGCGGTCAGACTGATAAACGACTTCGCCGTCCCAATGCAATCCCAGATTGTCTAAATCCTGTAGAATAGAAGTGCTATACTGTGCCTTACAGCGTTCAAAGTCCACATCTTCCATGCGAAGTAGCCACTGTCCACCTAGCGACTTAATATGACAAAAGCTCGCCACCGCAGTAGTGAGCGAGCCTAGATGTAAATGACCTGTCGGCGATGGAGAAAATCGCCCAATGATGGGTCGATGCTGGGCGACTGTCAGCATAACATTAGCCTAAGTTTTGCTTTTCTTTCATCTCGGATAAGGTTTTGCAGTCAATACATTGAGTGGCGGTCGGTCTGGCTTCTAGGCGTTTTAGACCGATTTCAGTACCGCAAGTCTCGCAGTAACCGTAGTCGCCTGTATCAATCTCAGCGATGGATTTGTCAATTTTTCTAATCAGTTTGCGTTCACGGTCTCGTGTCCGTAGGGCAAGGGCGAATTCTTCTTCTTGGGTGGCACGGTCGTTAATATCCGCCATTGTACCAGTTTCTTCGTTGATATAGTCTTTGGTTCGCTCTGCTTCTGACATCAGCTCTTCTTTCCATGCCAACAGCATTGTGCGAAAATGCTCAAGCTGTGCATCAGACATATACTCTTCGTCTTTGGCAGGTTCATAAGGGGTGAAAGTTTTGGTATTCATGCGCTTAAAATCCTTCAAAAGTCGCCTTATTGGCTTTTGGTAAATGGCAATGCCCATAGCGCAACCGCATTGCCGCAGAATTTGGGTTTGATTGTGTTATTGATATCCACCGCACAATCAAAAATGCTACATTTTGCCAAAACCTAGCAAAATTTACAAGTATTTTTCTAATACCCACTTGAATCTATAAGGGTAATGGATTGGCATTATTATAAAGAAAGTTAATTTTGTAATCTTTTTACCCAAGTTGCTAGTGTTTTTTTGTTGCAAATGTGTATCAAGCGAAAGCCTGGTGGTGTGTCATCAATGGTAAAATCGTCATGATATGCTAGAAACTGACGGCTACTTGCAGGGCAAGTATAGAGTGAGGTGTTATGTGTGTCAATGCGATGTGCCTGATGTACATGACCACATATGACAGCTTTGATGTTATCAAAACAAGAGAGCGTCTGCCAAAATTCATCATGATTTTGTAGCATGTATTCATCAATCCAAGCAGAGCCGACAGGCTGAGGGTGATGGTGCATGGCGATGATGGTTGGTTGATTACAGGTCAAATGCTTGCTAAGAAATTCTAGATTCTCACGGCTAACATATCCGCCGATTTGACCAGATATGGCAGTATTGATGGCGAGAATCTGCCAAGTGATGTTTGCCATC
Source organism: Moraxella sp. E33BD (assembly GCF_041807865.1). NCBI lineage: Bacteria > Pseudomonadati > Pseudomonadota > Gammaproteobacteria > Moraxellales > Moraxellaceae > Moraxella > Moraxella sp. E33BD. The sequence continues at coordinate 36,030 of NZ_JBGTZD010000009.1, forward strand.
TTAATGGTGAGTCGTTGCCTGTCAGGTAGTCTATCGTCAAGACGAATGGGCAAAAAAGTGCGTTCATCAAAGGGGAGGTGATGCCCAATTTCGGCAGTAACATCATGATTGCCTGCCAAACACAAAAAAGGAATCTTAGTGAAAATTAAAGTTTTGTATAGACGGTCGTAGCCTTGGCGATTCCCATCATTGACCAAATCACCTGTCAAAAGTAATAAATCAGGCGATTCTTTAAGTGCTAATGTTAGCACTGACAAGAACTGATTAAAGCTACTTTCATCACTAAGATGTAAATCGCTGATTTGAGCAATTTTAAAGATATTGGCAGGTGCGTCAATGTGTGTTAAGTGTCCATGTGTCGGCATTTATGCACCATAAAGAAGCCAAAAAAGACCAATGCTAAAGTCAGCACAATGGAAATTCCTGTCGGTATATCAAGCCAAACACTGCCCCATATACCGGCTGTTACACCACATTGTGCCAATGCCATGGCAACGATGACCATCTGCCTTGGCGACTTTGAGACCAATCTTGCACTCAATGCAGGCAAAATAAGCAAACCGCTAATCAAAAGACTTCCTACGGCTTGTAGTGCCACTGCACAAAAACCTGCCAAAAGCCCCATAAAGAATATTTGCTGTTGTAAGGGGTTGACGCCTGCGATGCGTGCCAGTGCTTCTGAAGTGGCAAGTTTGATCTGATTGTTCCAAATCCATGTCAAAAATGCACCACCTAAAGCGATGAGTACACTCAAACGAGGTAGGTCTGCCCAATCAATATCAAGCAAGCTACCAAACAAAAACCCTAATATGTTCGCCTGCTGTTGGGTCAGCTGTGTTAGAGTCAGTAGCCCTAGGCACAGTAGGGTGGCTGCCATGACAGATAAAGTAGCGTCATTGGGTAGCTTGCGTTCATTGATAAAGATGAGCGTGATGACAATCAGTACGCTCACTAAGGTGATGCCAATATCGGCAGGTAAATTTAACCAAGCTGCCATCGCCACACCAAGTAGGGCTCCATGTGCCAAAGTATCTGAAAAAAATGCCATGCGTCGCCATAATACCAAGCAGCCAAGTGGTGCGGATAATAGTGCTAATAGCGAGCCTGCTATCCAAGCAGGGGCGATGATGGGTAGCCAATCACTCATGGGCATCTCCATGCTGATGGGTGCAATCATCGGCATGATGGCAATGGTCATGATGATGAATATAGGGTTGATAATGACCGAATAGATGAGTAAATTCAGGAGTAAGAGCAATCTGACTAGGCACACCTTGACAACAGATGTGTTTATTTAAACAAATGACTCGTTTTGAACCTTTCATTACCCAATGCAAATCGTGCGAGACCACAAGCATGCCACATGCCAAAAAATCTGGTAGTTCATCAATGAAGTGATACAGCCAGTTTTCAGTGTCTGGGTCAAGTCCTTGCATGGGTTCATCCAGTATAAGCAGTTCAGGCTTGTTCAGCAGTGCCTGTGTTAATAGCACACGCTGCGTCTCGCCACCTGATAAATGTATCATTTGCTTATTAAGCAGTGGTGCGATGGATAGTTTATCTAGTATGAAGCTCTTTTGTTCAGCGGTTAGGTGTGATTTATTGACTTGTGCAAGCAAATCCTTTGCACGAAGTGGCAATATTTCAGGCACGCTAAACCGCTGTGGGACATAGCTTAGAGTTTTGGCATTGTTGATGATTGTTCCTGAAGTGGGTTTGATGAGACCCAAGATGAGTTTAACCAAGGTGGATTTGCCCGCCCCATTTGGACCAATGAGACTGACCATCTCTCCTGCATACAGCTTGATGGAGACATCACTTAGCAAAGCATTATCCCCAATTTGATAACTGATGTTTTGAGCGTGCAATAGTGGCGTATTAGGCTTGGCAGGCACGACAGACACCTTTTAGCTCAATCACGGTTTGATCAACTTGAAATCTGGCATCGTCTTTAGCAAAGTGCATGATGTTATCAACAGGTAGATTGCTACATTCTTCAACGCTTTGGCAGATTTTGCAAATCAGAAATGCTGCTGCGTGCTTAGAGCGTGGATGACAGCATGGCACATAGGCATTCATTGAGCTTAATTGATGGATTAAGCCTTCATTTAATAAGAACTCAAGCGAACGATAGATGGTTGGTGGTGCGATGTTTTTGGTGGTAGCATCGCTGTTTTGACGATTTCGTTGTAAGGCACTAATCAAATCATACGCCCCAAGCGGTTTGTCTGATGCCAAAATAAGTGCATAAACCTCTTCACGCAGTGGTGTGAATCGCACACCTCGAGCTTCGCAGTGAATTTTGGCATCATGAATGCGTTCTGAGATGTTGTGTTGGTGGACGCTGTGATGATGGTTGCAACTACAATGATGGTTTGATGTTGTCATGGTAATGTTCTTGTGCTATGGTTTGTCAATTTTTACTTAAGATGCCTTGGCAAGCGTCGCTTAGCTGGGTTGTCTTAAGTGTTTTTTTAAAAGTAGGAAAATAGAGCATCATATTTGATATTGATTTGGCATATTATACCTTATAATATAACTCATGCCATCAAGAAATTTTTGCAGACTGTTAAAAATTGTCAATCAGTAGATGATTTTCTTAGCGATATATGTTATTTTATAACTATATTTTCCAGAAAATCTGTCAGCCTATTTGATGGGGCTTGGCGTATTTTTTGCGTAGAGTTTTTCAAGATTTTATAACAATTAACCAGTTGTATTAACGATAAATAGGCTTAATCACGCAGGGTTTTATTTTGAGCTTAGCATTGATACTGGGGTTGATTGATTTAATAGAGAGATTTATGAATTTTGATCGTTTATTTGCCAATTTTACCAAAGTCGCTGTGTTTACGCCCATGCTGTTAACCGCCATTGCTCATGCAGGTACAGTCAGCGTCAGCAATTATCCATTGGCGTTATTGTCCAATGCCGTAACCAAAGGAGCAGAGCCTGCCACAGTGCTTTTAAAAGCCGGTGATGTCGGTCATCATGGTGAGCTAAGCCCAAGTGCACAAAAGACCATCGCTCAAAGTAGTTATGTGGTGTGGTTTGGAGATTTGCTTGAACAAAATTTGGTTAATGCACTGTCGGATGAGCCAAATGTCATCTCGCTATTTGATTTTAATGCTTTTGAACGCTTGCCACGACGCCATATTGATGGTACGCCACAAGAAGGCAGTTTTGATGCTCATATTTGGCTTGAACCTGAGAATGCCAAAGCCATCGTCAGGGCATTGGCGGTGATTCATAGTCATGCCAATCCTGAGCATCAATCATTGTATCAAAAAAACGCCCAAGAGTTCGCTTCGCGTATGGATCATGCAGTCGCTCAAGTCAAAGTGAATGGTAAGTCGCTACCTTATTGGGCTTATCATGATTCGTTTCAGTATCTTGAGCGTTCGGCAGGTTTGAAATTTTCAGGAGCGTTAACACCTGTTGATCACCTGCCACCAAAAGCAAGACAAATCGCTCATCTAAGTAAAAATCGCCCGCAACCACGCATGTGCATTGCTTCTCAAGGGGCGGTTTCTGATGGCATTATCAACAAACTGGGCAATGTTGGTACGATTGTTCGTCAAGAAGACATGAGTGATGGCGATGATTTTGTTGAGGTGTGGACGGATTTAGCCTTAAGTATTCAAAAATGTATTAAAGGTTAGTCATTACCAGCACGCCCTGACCCATGGTTGTGGACGAATCGTATCATGATTTTTATAAAAAATAATGATTATTTTAATGCAATAATTGCTAAAACCTATTGCCATTGTTAACAAAAGTTTTTATAATACAGTCGTTTATGCACACACTAAAGGCTTACTATCATCAAACAATGCAGAGGGCTTATGTCTCTTTGCCATTGTCGGTTATCATAGCTATGTGTTAGCTTTCCTGTCTATCCGATTTAAAAGATAATGTGATGACTGTTCCAGCAAGACGCACCCAAAAACAGCAAGTTTATGCCATGCAGGTTCGCCAAATTTGGGCAGTCTTGATTGTGGCAATCTTAGCCATGATTGTTGAGCTGTATGGTGGTTTTGAGTGGTTTGGTGGTCATGGGTTTATTGCTACCAAGAGTTTATTGTGTGGTGCATTGTTACATTTTTTGGCTCAATATGTATTTACCTTTGTAGCCTATCGTCTTACAGGGGCGAGGGTTCGCCAACAGATCATGCTCAATATGTATCTTGGGCAAATGTTAAAATGGCTTGTGGTCATGTTGGGCTTTGCGTTTATTTTCATTTATTTAAAGCCAATATTGGCGATGCTTGTGATAGCAGGTTATGTCATCATGCAATTAGTGTACACACTTAGTATGTGGCGACTGGCTTGATTTTACAATTTTAAGTGCTGTTTTTTATTAAATCGTAAAATTTCAGCAAGGAAAAGTATATTTTCCTTTACATATGGGCTTGACTAAAGTAAGATAGTGACCTAGCTATTAATGTAATTATTGATAAAATTTACCCCATATTGGATGTTGATGGTCTTTTTTGTCAAATGCCGTTTACTGGTAATTTGCAAGACCAAATGGATAAATAGTATCTTGCTCAAAAAATAAATAGGTCAGCTATGTTAGTTGCCTGTGATGTTTATCATAGATTTTAGTTCTGATTAGGTGTTTATCACCAAATCTTTTGTTTGACTTAAGATAAGAAGCTTATTATGGCAGCCGAACAAACATCTTCAGATTATATTGCTCACCACTTAACCAACTGGACTTTCGGGAATCACCCAGAGCATGGCTGGAAAGTGGCGTATGATGCCGCTGAAGCCGCAGAAATGGGTTTTTGGGCCATTCATTTGGACTCCATGCTGTGGTCTATTGGGTTAGGCATATTTTTTTGTGCGTTGTTTTGGGTAGTAGGGCGTAAGGCAACCTCTGGTATGCCGACCAAACTACAAGCTTTTGTTGAAATGATTGTAGACTTCGTTGACAATAGCGTACGAGAATCTTATAACGGTCCTTCAAAGCTTATCGCACCATTATCCTTGACGATCTTTGTTTGGATTTTCTTGATGAACTTGATGGACTTGATTCCAGTGGACTGGATTCCTTATGCCGCTCAAATGGTAGGGCAGCATGTGTTTGGACTAGATCCTCATCATGTTTATTTTAAGATTGTCCCAAGTACCGATCCAAATATTACTTTAGGTATGGCACTGGGTGTGCTCATTCTAATCATTGGGTTTGGTCTAAAATATAAAGGTGTGGGTGGGTTTATTGCTGAATTTACATTACACCCATTTAGTGCAAAAAACCCATTGCTACAAGCAATACTTATTCCTGTAAACTTAGTTCTTGAGATTGTAACTTTGCTTGCAAAGCCAATTTCTCTAGGTCTGCGTTTATTTGGTAATATGTATGCTGGAGAGCTTATCTTTATTTTGATTGCTCTTATGTATATGTCTAGCAGCCTATTTGTCAAAACTTTAGGCGTACCATTACACTTGGCATGGGCAATTTTCCATATTTTGGTTATTACTCTTCAGGCGTTCGTGTTTATGATGTTGACGATTGTTTATCTATCGCTCATCTCACAAACATCAGAACATTAATTGAAAACTTTTTAAATTTTATCCTTCGATAGGTCATTAAGGAGACATCATGGATCCAGTAATCGCTCAGTACACTCTACTTGCAGTAGCTATTCTAATCGGTCTTGGCGCACTAGCTACCGGTATCGGTTTTGCTCTATTAGGCGGTAAATTCCTAGAGAGTACCGCTCGTCAACCAGAACTAGGTTCGCAACTTCAAACTAAAATGTTTATCGTAGCAGGTCTTCTTGATGCCGTGCCAATGATTGGTGTTGGTATTGCAATGCTTCTATTGTTCGCCAACCCATTCGCATAAGCTGAAACTGTCAGTTTAACGCTCATTTCTGGTCGTGGATTTGCCTTGCAATGATACGACCTAGAATTGGCTATCACCTGACTTTCACTAACAACGAGGTGATTGATGAACATTAATGCTACATTGTTTGGTCAGTTGATTGCTTTTGCGATTTTTGTGTGGTTCTGCATGAAATTCGTATGGCCACCATTTATCGGTGCTATCAACGAACGCCAAAGAAAAATTGAGGAAGGCTTAAATGCCGCCGAAAAAGCCAAAGCAGATTTGGCTTCTGCTGAACAGCAGGTAGAACAAGAATTTGCTGCTGCAAAAACTGAGGCTGCTTCTATCATTGAGCGTGCCAATAAAACCGCTAATCAGATGATTGAAGATGCTAAAGAGCAGGCTCGTCTAGAAGGTGAGCGTATCATTGCACAAGCACATGCGACTGTCGAGCAAGAAGCTGCTCAAACTCGTGAACAGCTACGCTCTCAAGTCGCTCACCTAGCGGTACTAGGTGCAGAAAAGATTTTGCAAAGCAAAGTCAATGAACAAGAACACGCTAACATGCTAGACCAGTTGGCAGCTAAGCTGTAATTAGAGGAAATCATGGCTGAACTATCCACCTTAGCAAGACCCTATGCCAAAGCGGCATTTGACTATGCTAAAGAGCAAAATGTAATTAACAATTGGGAGAACTTTTTGTTAATTGCAAGCAGTATTGTAAGTGATGAGTCTTTTTCTTCACTGCTAAGCAATCCAGCCATTTCTGCAGAGCAAAAAACTGCCGTCTTGATTGATATCTATGCTTCACAAACGGCAGAGCAACCTTCTGACGCATTGGTTAATTTTACCAAGCAGTTATCAGAACATGACAGACTGGCTTTATTGCCTGAAATCCATACTCATTACAGCAAATTTAAATCACAAGAGCTAAAACAGGTTGACGCTTACGTTACTTCAGCCTATCCCTTAACCGAAGCCCAGCGTAAAACCTTGCAAGAGAAACTTGCAATCTCAACAGGTTCGATTGTGATTCTGCATGAAGCAGTTGATCCGGAGCTTTTGGGTGGTGCAACGATTAAAGTGGGTGATAAGTTTACCGATGGCTCAGTGCGTGGTAAGTTACAACAATTAAAGACGCAGCTAACTGCCTAAGCAGAAAGCTGACATTTTAAAGGAAACAAGGCAATGCAACAATTGAATCCAGCCGAAATCAGTAATCTGATTAAGCAGCGCATTCAAGACCTTGACATAAGCGCAACTGCAAAAACTGAAGGCGTAATCGTCAGTGTCTCTGATGGTATTGTGCAGATTCATGGTTTAGAAGAAGCCATGTATGGTGAGATGATCGAGTTTGAGGGCAATGTTTATGGCATGGCACTTAACCTTGAACAAGACTCAGTGGGTGCTGTTGTTCTAGGCGATTATTTGAGTCTGCAAGAAGGTCAAAAAGCCTATTGCACAGGTCGTATCTTAGAAGTTCCAGTAGGTCCTGAACTATTAGGTCGTGTCGTTGATGCATTGGGTAATCCAATTGACGGCAAAGGTCCAATCAATGCAAAATTGACTGATAAAGTTGAAAAAATTGCACCTGGTGTTATCGCTCGCCAATCAGTTGATGAGCCTGTAATGACTGGCTATAAAGCTGTTGATACCATGATTCCTATCGGTCGTGGTCAGCGTGAGCTTATCATTGGTGACCGCCAAACTGGTAAAACTGCATTAGCTATCGATGCCATTATTGCTCAAAAAAATTCTGGCATTAAGTGTGTGTATGTTGCCGTTGGTCAAAAACGCTCAACCATCGCTAATGTCGTGCGTAAACTTGAAGAAACTGGTGCATTAGAATACACCACTGTTGTTGTGGCATCAGCCTCTGAGCCTGCAGCACTTCAGTATATCGCACCATATTCTGGCTGTACAATGGGTGAATACTTCCGTGATCGTGGCGAAGATGCACTGATTGTGTATGATGACCTGTCTAAGCAAGCGGTTGCTTATCGTCAAATTTCACTACTACTACGCCGTCCACCAGGGCGTGAAGCCTATCCTGGCGATGTATTCTATCTACATTCTCGCCTACTAGAGCGTGCTTCTCGTGTTAATGCCGATTATGTTGAAGCATTTACCAATGGTGAAGTTAAAGGTAAGACTGGCTCATTAACCGCACTGCCTATTATTGAAACACAAGCAGGTGATGTGTCTGCATTCGTACCTACCAATGTTATCTCTATTACTGATGGTCAGATTTTCCTTGAGTCAAACCTATTTAACTCAGGCATCCGCCCTGCGGTAAACGCTGGTATTTCGGTATCTCGTGTTGGTGGTGCTGCACAAACCAAGATCATCAAAAAACTGTCAGGCGGTATTCGTACAGCTCTAGCTCAGTATCGTGAACTTGCTGCATTTGCCCAGTTTGCTTCAGATCTTGACGATGCAACCAAGCAACAGTTGGAACACGGTCAGCGTGTTACTGAGCTGATGAAGCAAAAGCAATATGCACCGATGTCTATTGCTGATCAGGCGGCAGTAATTTATGCTTCTAATGAAGGCTATCTAGCTGATGTACCAGTTGAGAAGATTGGTGCGTTTGAAGAAGCGTTGTTGCGTAGCCTACGCAGTGAACATGCTGCCTTGATGAATGAAATTGATGAGACTGCAAACTACAATGATGACATTGAAAGTCGTCTAAAAGCAGCCATTGAATCGTTCAAGGCAACAGGTAGTTACTAAGTAGCTAATAAATGGTGTGCTAAAGATTAGCACACCAAACCTTATTTAAAAATAAGTCCAGTATTGGAACAATTATGGCAAGCTTAAAAGAAATACGTGCAAAAGTAACCAGCATTAAGAGCACTCAAAAGATTACGCGTGCAATGCAAATGGTGGCTGCCAGTAAAATGCGCCGAGCTCAAGAGCGTATGGAAATGGGTCGTCCTTATGCCGAAAGCATGTCCCGAGTGATTACGCATTTGGTGCAAGCACAGTCGGATTATAAGCATCCGTACATGGTAAGCCGTCCAGTCAATCGTGTGGGCTTTATTGTCGTTACTTCAGACCGTGGTTTGGCAGGTGGTTTGAATATTAACTTGTTCAAAAGCCTTCTAAAATCAGTAAAACAATATCAAGACCAATCGGTTGAAATTGAATTTGCAGTCATTGGTTCAAAAGGCGTGAGCTTTTTTAAGAACTTTGGTGGCAAAGTAAGTTCAGTATTGACAGGCTATGGCGACAGCCCAAGCTACGAGCAGCTCAGCACCCCTGTGCAGGTAATGCTTGATGACTACAGTGAAGGTCGTTTAGATCGCATTTATTTGGTTTATAATAAATTTATTAATGCCATGACGCAAAAGCCTTCGGTAGCACAACTTGTGCCACTGCCAGAGGATACTTTTGCCGATGATGTGAGTGTATCGCATAGCTGGGATTATATTTATGAACCAGACACCAAGACTTTGATTGATAGTCTGATGGTGCGTTATATTGAGTCAATCGTTTATCAAGCAGTACTTGAGAATATCGCTTCAGAGCAATCAGCGCGTATGGTAGCGATGAAAGCTGCAACAGATAACGCTGGCAATTTGATTAAAGATTTACAGTTGGTTTATAACAAGCTGCGTCAAGCGGCGATTACCCGAGAAATTTCGGAAATCGTTGGCGGTGCTGCCGCTGTTTCTTAGCCGAACAATGAATTATAGGAGAACGCAATGAGCGGTCGTATTGTGCAGATTATTGGTGCGGTAATTGACGTTGAGTTTAGCCGTGGTCAAGTACCCCAAATTTTTGATGCACTAAGTGTTGATGGCACTGAAACAACTTTAGAAGTGCAACAGCAACTTGGTGATGGGGTTGTGCGTACCATTGCAATGGGCTCAACAGAAGGTCTAAAGCGTGGTTTATCGGTTTCTAATACTGGTGCCCCAATCTCTGTGCCAGTTGGTCAAGCGACTTTAGGTCGTATTATGGATGTGCTTGGCCGTCCAATTGATGAAGCTGGTCCTGTTAATGCTGCAGAAAAATGGTCAATCCATCGTGATGCACCAAGCTATGATGAGCAATCAAATTCAACCGAGCTACTCGAAACTGGTATCAAAGTTATTGACTTACTATGCCCATTTGCAAAAGGTGGTAAAGTTGGTCTATTTGGTGGTGCTGGTGTTGGTAAGACCGTTAATATGATGGAGCTTATCAATAACATCGCTTTAAAACACTCAGGTTTATCGGTATTTGCTGGTGTGGGTGAGCGTACTCGTGAGGGTAATGACTTTTATCACGAGATGCAAGAAGCAGGCGTTGTTAATACTGATGACTTTACCAAGTCAAAAGTAGCGATGGTTTATGGTCAGATGAACGAGCCACCAGGAAATCGTTTGCGTGTTGCTTTGACTGGTCTAACCATGGCGGAATACTTCCGTGATGAAAAAGATGAAGCTACTGGCAAAGGTCGTGATGTATTGTTATTCGTTGACAATATTTACCGTTACACCTTGGCTGGTACAGAGGTATCAGCATTGCTAGGTCGTATGCCATCTGCGGTAGGTTATCAGCCAACTTTGGCTGAAGAAATGGGTATTTTGCAAGAGCGAATCACCTCAACGCAATCAGGTTCTATTACTTCTGTTCAAGCAGTATATGTGCCTGCAGATGACTTGACCGACCCATCTCCGGCAACGACCTTTGCTCACTTGGATGCAACTGTTGTATTAAGCCGTGATATCGCATCACAAGGTATTTATCCTGCGGTTGACCCACTAGACTCAACCTCTCGCCAGCTAGATCCACAAATCATTGGTGAAGAGCATTATCATGTTGCTCGTGGTGTACAAGAAGTGTTGCAACGCTATAAAGAACTAAAAGACATCATCGCCATCTTGGGTATGGATGAGTTGTCTGAAGAAGACAAGATGATTGTTTATCGTGCTCGTAAGATCCAACGCTTCTTATCTCAACCATTCCATGTGGCAGAAGTCTTTACAGGTGCACCTGGTAAGTATGTTTCACTTCGTGATACCATCGCTGGTTTTAAATCGATCATCGAAGGCGAATACGACCATCTACCAGAGCAAGCTTTCTATATGGTTGGTAGTATTGACGAAGCGGTTGCTAGAGCTGAGAAGCTACAAGCAGCATAAGTTTAATATTTCCCCAATCACTTGCTGATAGGGCGGAAATGACAATCACTCAATGAGTGGTTGTCATCATTAAACTTAACATAGGAGAGTATAATGGCAACCTTTAAATGCCGAGTGGTAAGTGCTCGTGAAGAGTTGTATGCTGGCGAGATCAGTGTGTTGGTGGCGGCAGGTCATGATGGCGAGATTGGTATTCTTGCAGGTCATACACCGTTAATCACACTGCTAAAACCAGGTACATTACGCATCAAAACCACCGATGGTACTGAAGAAATCATCTATGTTTCAGGTGGGGTTTTGGAAGTTCAACCACATGTGGTAACTGTTTTAGCGGATTCTGCTGAGCGTGCACATGATTTGGATGAAGTAAAAATCGCTGAAGCTCGTCGCAATGCCGAACAGCTACTGGCAAACCAAAATAGTACCGTTCAGACAAATGCTGCATTGGCGGCGTTAGCTGAGTCTGTGGCACAATTACAAACCATCCAAAAATACAAAAACCGTGCTTAATGATTTTCGGTGCGTATTTTTCAAGCAATCTTATGATTTCGCTTAAGGATAACCATGACAACAAATACAGCAACCCCAGAAAAAGAAGATATTCCCAGAATTCTCATTGTTGAAGACGATGAAAGACTGGCAATGCTAATCCAGGATTACCTAAGACGCAATGGACTGGATGTAGCGATTGAAACCGATGGAGCTCGAGCGATTCGCCGTATTATTAGTGAGCAACCAGACTTGGTGGTGCTTGATGTGATGTTGCCAGGTTCTGATGGTCTGGCAGTGTGCCGTGAGGTTCGTCCGCATTACCAAAATCCAATCTTGATGCTAACTGCTCGTACTGAAGACATGGATCAGGTGCTTGGTCTTGAGATGGGTGCTGATGACTATGTTGCTAAGCCAGCCCAGCCAAGAGTATTGCTTGCTCGCATTCGAGCGTTGTTGCGTCGTTCTGAGACTACCCCTTCGGCGGACTCGCCACAGCGTTTAGAATTTGGTGATCTGGTGATTGATAATGGCGGTCGTTCGGTAACTTTGAACGATGAATTGGTAGATTTTACCAGTGCTGAGTACGATTTGTTATGGTTGCTTGCTTCAAATTCTGGTCGCATTCTATCTCGTGAAGATATTTTTGAGCGTTTGCGTGGCATCGAGTATGATGGTCAAGACCGTTCTATTGATGTTCGCATCTCTCGCATTCGTCCGAAGATTGGCGATGACCCAGAGAATCCAAAGCGTATTAAAACAGTTCGTAGCAAGGGTTATTTGTTTGTCAAAGAAGGCAACTGATGTGGATAGGATGATAAAAGCTGGCTAATGCTGGCTTTTATTTTATTGGATTATTTTAAGATATGGCACTGATTTCCTTAACCGAACGAAGCATATTTTTTCGTATCTATGCGGGTTTGCTACTCATCTGCTTGGCGGTGGCGTTTTGTGCTTATTTATTGGTTGATGCCATCAACCAAGAGCGTTTGCAATCTTATCGAGAAGAGATAGCTACAGGCTCATTTTATCTTATCAGTCAGGGGCTCGTTCATCAGCAAGAAGAGAATCGCCGTGAGTATTGGTTGTTGGATGCCAGTCGCTTATTTGGTGAGACTTTTAGTATCGTGCCAATGAATTCGGTTGAATTTACGGGGCGTGAGATACGCCGCCTAAATGAAGAAAAGACAGTGGTGCGACATAATCCTATTACTAAGGATATGACTATTTATCATCGCATTGCTGGAGAAAATAATCTACTGACGGTGAATTTATCGCAAGTGGGTGAGCGTCAAGTACGAGCATTGATGATATTTTTACTTGATGATTTGGCATACTATCCAACCATGCAAGCCAAAGAAAGTCGCTTGCAGTTTTTAAGCCAAAAATCCGCCTATCCCATAGAGATTAGACCGATAGACTCACTTCGGTTGGATAGTAGTCAGGTGGCTCGTCTACATCGTGATGAACCAGTCATTTTATATAAAGATGGCGACAGCATACAAAACTCATTGGTAACCTTTGTGGTGGCTTCGGAGGTTGATACATCTGTCATTGTGATTGGTCCTGTGGCCTTGTTTAATTGGTTTCCGATGAATCTGATTGCTGGCATTGTGCTGATTTGTTTGCTGTTTATTAGTCTTGGTGTGTATGGGCTAATTTTTCCGCTTGAGCGTCGTTTGCACCTATTGCAAGCAGGTGTCAATCGTGTGATGCAAGGCGATTTAAACACCAAAGTTCAAGTGATTGGGTGTGATGATGTCTCAAGATTGTCATCAACTTTCAATGCCATGACACAGCATATTAAGCGACTCATTGAGTCCCAAAGGGAGTTGACTCGTGCGGTATCGCATGAGCTGCGTACGCCCGTAGCTCGTATCCGTTTTGCGGTGGATATGTTGGCAGATGAAGACAATAATGAGTCAAGACAGCTACAAAAACAACAGATTGATGAAGATATTGAGTCGCTCAATGAGCTGATTGATGAAATCTTAACTTATGCAAAATTGGAAGAAGGTTCGCCAAAACTAGAGTGGGAAATGGTCAATTTGTACGATTTGGTTAAGCAGATTGAACGAGAGACCAATGCCCTAGGTGGAAACATCAAGGTGCTAACTAATGTGTCATCACCTAAAGCACAAGCGATGGCGGACAGACGCTACTTGCATCGTGTTGTACAGAATTTGGCGGGTAATGCCATGCGTTATGCCAACAGTACGATTTTAATCAGTGCGAGCGTGGCTAAAGGTCGTGTGGTGGTCAGTGTTGAAGATGATGGACAGGGCATTAAAGAAGAAGACCGTGAAAAAGTATTTGTACCGTTTGCAAGGCTTGATGATAGTCGTACTCGCTCATCGGGCGGTTATGGGCTTGGCTTATCCATTGTGGCACGCATCGCTTTTTGGTTCAATGCAGAGCTTAAGGTTGATGAGAGTCCAACACTAAAAGGTGCTCGCTTTATGATGGATTGGCCTGCCAAACAGGCAGGGGTGGCGATTGTTGCTGATGAGCTAACTCAAGCAAAAAGCGATAAAGTGCTGATTGGTAAACAAGGCGATAAATAAAATCATACTTCTTGATTGATACAAAATACCCAACACACCTTAAAGTTAGCTTTGGGGTGTGTTCTTTTCTGTCTCGTCATGGCTGATAATTTGGGTGATAAGCGGTATTTTGACGCAAACATACAGTCCGCCATCAGGGTGGTTGATTGCCTCAACACTGCCTTGATGTAGTCTTGCGATGCGATTAACAATGGCAAGACCAAGTCCACTACCTTGAGTGGTGCGAGCTGTTTCGCCACGCTCAAAAGGTTGCATGATGCGTTCTAGTTGGTCATCTGCTACGCCATCACCTTCATCTTTGACATGAATGATGAGTGTGGGATATTTGGTGTAGGGATTTTGCAATTCAAAATCAGCATCGCCTTGAGAGTTAGGTGGTATGATGGAAGCACCGATGTGAATGGGCTGTCTTCCATAACGAATGGCGTTATTAACCAAATTGATGATTAGGCGTTTGATGGATAAAGGGCGAACAGACACATCTTGACCGATGCTACTGTCGTAGTTAAATCTGACATCTGAAAATTGCACCATAATTTCTTTAAAAATGACGTCAAGATTGGTTGGGCAGACAGGTTCATCAGAGCCGTCTTTCATGAATGAGATGAACTGTTCTAAGATGGCGTCCATATCCTCAATGTCGTACACTAAGCCTTCACGGAAGAACTCATCAGGTAGCATCTCGGCGGTCAGACGCATGCGAGTTAAAGGGGTGCGTAAGTCATGACTGATACCAGCGAGCATGATGGTGCGTTCTTTTTGAGATTGGCTTAATGTAGTGAATAACTGGTTAAACGCTGTGTTAACACGGCGTATCTCTCTTGGACCTGTGTCGGTGGCAAGTGTGGTGGCATGTCCTTCTTGAATGTAGCTGATGGCGGCTTTTTCTAGGCGTTTTAGGGGGCGGTTCAAGCTGCGTACTAGCACCCAAATGGTGAGTAAAGTCAAAAATGGCAAACCAAATACAAAACCTACTAATACACCGGTGCTATACTCAGAATAATACGCAACAGGCTCACGAAGCCAAGTGTCGGGGTATTTGCTGTCTTGCACCCATAGTCTGGGTGTGGGCTTAAATTTAAAATACACCTCTACATCACGCCCCAATTCAGCACGCACTTCGTCTGCTAGAACATCGGTCATCTTACTGACAAAGAATTTTTCTGTAACATCGGGAAAGTTATCAGGATTGCTGATGATTTGAATGTGGCTGTTTTGTTCTAGCCAAGCCAGTGTTTCTGGGCTATCTGCCCATTTGCTACGGGCATTATCCATGAGTCTGATTTCACTTGCTAAATAACTGGCATGGCTTTTTAGCTCGGGCAGATACAGTGTTCGCCAGAACAGCCAAATGGATAAAGTAACGCTGACAAACACAATAAAAAACACCACCAAAACCGTTCGCCAAGTGTTCGAGTGCAGGCGATGACGCAATTTGGCAAGCGATGTGGCATGATGACCCATGAGACACAACCCATAAAACTAAATTGGCATATTGTAGCATACTTATATCATTGGTAATGATTTTATCATAAGAGCAATAAAGCATCAGCAAAGCTATTACAACCAAGATGTTCTTTAAAATAAAACCAAGTTGCCACCGCTTAATGGCAATCTAATAAAAAAGTGAGAAAAATGGCATATTGTGTAGATTTTACTTTGAAAGAATCAAAAAATTTTGCTATAATTTAAATCTTTTAATGATTCTGTTCATCATCGGCTCATCCTCAACACGATGACAGAATGATTAGCCTAATTCTTGCAACAAATTTTTTACTTATTTTTTCAAAAGAGAGTTTCTCATGGTAGTTATCCGTTTAGCCCGTGGTGGTGCAAAAAAACGTCCTTTTTATCAAGTAGTTGTTGCTGACAAGCGTGCTGCTCGTGATGGTCGTCATATTGAAAAAATCGGCTTCTTTAACCCACTGGCTCGTGGTCAAGAAGAAGTTTTCCGTATTGATCTAGATGCTTACAATGCTTGGATTGCCAAAGGTGCACAACCTTCTGATCGTGTTGCACAGCTAGTAAAAGCTAAGCAAGCTGCTTAATACGACTGGCATTGCCAACATTGGATTGAAAAAATCGGTTTGCGTTGTTTACTGTATGAAAACGCAAGCCGATTTTTTTGATATCATGTCGATGATTGAATTGCCATCGATACTGATGATTTTTAGATAACTCTTGGGATAAAACCAGTTTAATGACCATGAATAACAGGATTAACAATCTAAATTTACGCCGTGATGGTATGATTGCCACACCTGCTGTTGATGAACTCATCAAAATCGCCACCCTAAAAAAACCGTATGGCATCAAAGGTTGGCTATGGGTGTTTAGCGAGACCGCCAACCATGCTGATGTATTTGGTATGTCGCCTTGGTGGATGAAAACGGCAACAGGATTTAAACCTTTGACGGTTAAGGAGTGGCGTGTACAAGGTTCAGGGTTGGTAGCGAGCTTTGTTGAGATTGCTGACCGCAATGTCGCTGAAATGATGAATGGCACAACCATTTGGGTGCATAAAGACAATCTACCAGCCCTTGATGAAAATGAATACTATTGGTCGGATTTGGTGGGATTGACTGTCATCAATGAATCAGGCGAGAATTTAGGTGTCATCAAAGAGATGTTTGAGACGGGTGCTCATGAAATCATCTCTGTTACAGCAACCAAAGACAGTGTTGATGGTGAAGACAGACTGATTCCGTGGCACAAGGAAGTGGTATTGTCTGTCAATTTAGATACAAAAACCATGCTTGTGGCATGGGGTGTTGATTACTGATTGGGGTTGCCATGTTCTTTGCGGTGATTAGTATCATGCCACAGATGTTTGATGCAGTGCGTGATTTTGGCATCACAGGGCGTGCCGTTTCCCGTGAGCAGGTGGAAATCTGCGTCATTAACCCTCGTGACTTCGCCACGGATAATTATAAGCGAATCGATGAACGCCCCTTTGGTGGTGGACCTGGTATGGTCATGATGGCAGAACCACTACAAAAGGCGATTTGCCACGCCAAGTCTTTGGCTGAGCAGTATTTTCATCAAAAAGGGATTGCAAACCCCAGTTGTCCTGTGGTGTATCTGTCGCCACAAGGCAGGCAGTTAAACGAATCTAGGGTGCTTGAATTTGTCAGTCATCATGGCATGATTTTGCTATGCGGTCGTTATGAAGGTGTTGATGAACGACTGCTTGAGCTGTATGTTGATGCTGAAATTTCTATTGGAGACTATGTGCTGACAGGGGGTGAATTGCCTGCCATGATAGTCATGGATAGTGTGATACGCCGACTGCCATCAGTGATGAGCGATGATAAATCAGCACTTGAAGATAGCTTTGTGGATGGACTGCTTGATTGTCCGCATTATACCAAACCTGTACAATTTCATGGTCAAAAAGCCCCAGAAGTGTTGTTATCAGGACATCATGCCAATATTACTAAGTGGCGTTTTTTGGAGCAGGCGAAACGCACTCAAGCACGCCGACCAGATTTGTGGCAGGCGTTTACCCCAACCAAAGAGCAGGCCAAATGGTTAAAAACACTTGACGATGAATAACAATACCAAAAATGATGGTCATTCTTGTCTTGGCGTTATTTGATTGATTGTGTTTGTTTGTCTAAAATTACCTTGAAAAACAGTATAAAAATAGGTAAAATAGCATCGTTTTGCCCATGTGGTTTGGGTAAGCAGTTCATTTTATGACTGCATGATAATGATACGATATGCGACCTTTTAGCCACTTTAAAAAGGTTTTTAGCCTATGTCGTTTGATTGGAGATTGCCATGAGCAACAAACATCCTTTAGTTCAACAAATTGAAAATTCACAGCTAAAAGACCACCCAGCATTCGCACCAGGCGACACCGTTGTGGTACAAGTAAAAGTGCGTGAAGGCGACCGTGAGCGTCTGCAAGCCTTTGAAGGCGTGGTTATCGCTAAGCGTAATCGTGGCTTGAACTCATCTTTCACCGTGCGTAAAATCTCAAGTGGTATTGGTGTAGAGCGTGCATTCCAGCTACATTCACCACTTATTGACAGCATCAGCGTGAAGCGTCGTGGTGATGTACGCCGTGCGAAACTTTACTACTTGCGTGATCGTTCTGGTAAGTCTGCTCGTATTAAAGAAAAGTTGGGTGCAAGAAAAGACGCATAATTTTATCCGTCTTTTACTCAAGCAAAAACCCCGTCCTATTGGCGGGGTTTTTTGTTATTCATCAGTCTTTGATGGCTTGTGTTGCTGTCGGTTTTTTAGGCGAATGTAGAGTGTCTTATTGACTTTGGCGATGATTTTGCCTGAGCTGTCAGTAATATCCACTTGATATTCACGAAAGACAGGCTCGCCAGTTTTGGCAAGGGTGATGATGTCATTGATTTCTTGGGGGCTGATTTTCATGCGAGCAATGACTTTGCCTAGACCGGGCTTGATAAAATCAATGGTGGATTTTTTGTTCCAAACAACATAATCCTTGCCCAGTCTTGCCATTAGCATGAGCATAAAAAATGGGTCGGTCATCATAAAAAGACTGCCGCCAAATTGTGTGCCAACTAGGTTACGATTTAGCTTGGTTAAAGGCATGCTGACCACGCATAAGCCGGCGTCCAAGTCCAGCACATCAACATGAATTCCTGCTCCTATCAGTGGTGCATAAGTGGTGATGCGTGCCTTTAGGAGATGGGGAGCAAGCTGAGTTTGGGCGATTTTTTGACCTTTTTTAAAGAGTGTATGCAGTCGTTTTTTGGTGGCTTGAATTGGCATAATGATGGGTTGATTGATGATGATTGGTTTGGTATTTTGCCATAGTTTTGGTGCAAGTTAAAGTTTTTGTCTTGCAAAAGCCAAAATTGTCTTTATATTAGTTGATCTATCAAGTTTAAAAGATGGGTGATGGGTTGTGGTGGTTTATTGGGTTGATATGTGGTGGTTTAGTCAGTCCAAATCAATTTAATGAAGTAATTAAGGCTAAGTAAGACAGTCATGAGTGAAAAGATAGAGTTGGACGGTGCGATGACGGATAGATTATCTCATCTGTCGGCGATTTTAAAAACTTTGCCAAATTTGCCTGGGGTGTATAAGATGCTAGGCAAACACGGTGAGATTTTGTATGTGGGTAAAGCAAAATCACTAAAGAGCCGAGTTAGTAGTTATTTTTCTAAGAATATTGAGCATCCAAAGACTCGTGCATTGGTGCAAAGAATTCATGACATACAGATCATCATTGTGCGTGGTGAGACCGAAGCTCTGCTACTTGAGCAAAATCTCATCAAGGCACACAAGCCACCTTATAACATCATTTTAAGAGATGATAAGTCCTATCTATATGTGTTCATGTCTAAGGATAAGTTTCCTCGTCTGGGCTTTGGGCGTGGCAGGGGCAATCATGCAGAAGGTAGATTTTTTGGACCGTATCCATCTGCTACAGGTGCAAAAGAAGCGTTGCTACTAATGCAAAAGTTATTCATGATAAGAAACTGCACCAATAGCTATTTTAATGCCAGAAAACGCCCCTGCCTTGAATATCAAATTAAGAGATGTAAAGCACCTTGCGTAGGCATGGTTAGTTATGATGAATACATGGAAGATGTGCAAAATGCTTTGCTGTTTTTGAGTGGAGAAAATGCACAGGTACAGCAGATGCTCGTTCATAAGATGGAGCAGGCAGCTGAAGCGTTAAACTTTGAGCGGGCGGCATTTTATAGAGACCGTATTACGATGGTTAGTGAAATGCAAGCACGCCAAGCGGTATTTCGTCTATCAGGTGAGGCGGATGTTTTTGCTGTTAGTCATCAAGCGGGGGTTACTTGTGTGCATGTGCTGACGGTTCGTGGTGGCAAGGTGTTGGGCGGTAAGAATTATTTTCCTGATGAGATTGTGGTTGGTGAGTCGGATAATGCTGAGCGACTTGGGCAATTCATCTTATCGTTTTATTTTCAAGTGAGTGATGACCTACCAGATGAGATTGTGGTTAGTACACCTTTAGCGGATGAAGATGCTATTGGTGGGTTATTGCTAGAACAGTTTGGTAAAAAAACACGCATTAAGCACCGTGTACAAAAACACAGAAAAGAGTGGCTAAGCCTTGCCATCATCAATGCAGATAATGCCTTAAAGGCAAAAATGACTGATTATTATGAGCTAAAAGTACGCTTTGAGGCTCTAAGATCTGTCTTGACCAAAGTATCCCCTAAAGCGATTGATCGTATTGAATGCTTTGATATCAGTCATACGATGGGTGAGGCAGTAGTAGGGTCGTGTGTGGTATTTGACTCAGGCGGTGTGCGTAAGCGAGATTATCGTCAATATGCCATTCATGACATCACGGCAGGTGATGATTATGCTGCCATGCGTCAAGTGCTAACACGGCGATACTCTAAGCATGAGTTGCCTGATTTGTTACTCATTGATGGTGGCAAGGGTCAGCTGAACATCGCCAAAGAGGTCTTAACAGAGTTGGGTAAACTAAATGATACCTTGCTTGTGAGTGTTGCTAAAGGCGAGGGGAGAAAGGCGGGGCTTGAGGTGCTTCATTTTATTGAGCACAACCCTATTGATTTACCTTCGGACAGCAAGGCATTGCACCTTATTATGCACATTCGTGATGAGGCACATCGCTTTGCCATTACCAATCACCGCAAAAAAAGAGATAAGGCTCGTGGTGCATCAGTGCTTGAGGTAATTCCAGGTCTTGGTGAAAAAAGACGGCGAGATTTACTGAATCATTTTGGCGGTATTCAGCAGCTCATTTCAGCATCTGAACTTGAAATTGCCAATGTTAAGGGTATCGGCAAAGTCTTGGCAGGTACGATTTATAGGGCATTGCACGCCTAGTAAATGCGTGTAAATCCTTTTGATGCAGACAAAAATACCGCAAAGATGGTCTGTCTTTGCGGTATGCTAAAGTGATTGGTCTGCTAAATGGTTATTTACCTGTGAGTTGTCCTGTGATCCAGCGTTTGATGGGGGGTAGGTTATTGCTAAATCTTAGAGCGACATCACGCACCACACGCATGGCTGGTTTGTCATTGGTAAACATGGATACCATCGCATTCGTGCCGTGATATAAAGGGCGAGTGTGTCGCTGATGGCGAAGGTTGTAGCGTGCCAAAAGCGACTGACTGCCAATATCTAGATTATCACGATGAGCTTGTATGATGAGTTTGCCTAAGGTGTCTACGCTAAGCAGTCCTAGGTTGTACCCATGTGCGGTTACAGGGTGCATACCAACAGCGGCATCGCCGATGAGTGCTGCTCGCTTAGCGATAAAGGTGTTGGCATGTACGCCCATCAAAGGATAGTGATGAATGCTACCTGCAATGCTACAAACACCCAGTTTATCATTCATCATACGCTGAGCTTCTTTGGCAAGCTCGTTGGGCGTCATGGCGAGTAACTCGGTTGCTTGGGTATTGTCTAGCGTGATGACACAGTTGGTCAGATGATTGTTTAGTGGTAGTAGGGCAAGTGTTCTACCATAAAAAAAACACTCTTGGGCGGTGGCTTCATTAGATAAGGGGTGGCTGACTCGAAAGACGATGACCGTTCGCCCAAAGTCATTCATCTGTGCCCCAATCCCTAGCGTGCGTCTGACATAAGATAAGCGACTGTCCGCTCCGATGAGTAGCTTGGCGTGTAACACGCTGCCATCGTCCAAGCCAACTTGTACACTCGTATCGTTGGTGTCAATGTGCTTGATGGTGGTATCGGTAAGTAGAGTAATATTAGGTAGGGTCTTTACTTCATCATAGAGTGCTTGGCGGATATTATGGTTGGAGATGAGATTGCCCAATCTGTCTGTTGAGCTCAATAAAGTCAAATCTTTGGGTACGGAAAAATGCAGGGCATAATTAGAAGTGCCGTTATAAACTTTGGCATTTTTTAGGGGGTAAATCTCACTGGCATCAAAGCGTTGCCAAGCACCTAAGTCTTGCAAAATTTCTTTTGAGCGATGGGTTAGGGCGATTTCTCTTCCGTCATAGGCAGGGCTTTCGATGCTAGGTAGATTTGCTTTGTCAATGACGGTAATCTGTAAATCCGTGCCTTTAAAGTATCTGGCGAAGGCAAGACCTACAGGGCCTGCACCGATAACAATGATGTCGCTCTGACGGTTCATAATATTCTCTGATGATTCTTGGTTAATGTGGCAAACTTATTTCGCTCTTAATACAAGCTCATTGGATACCCTAAATGAGCTTGGGGTGATAACATGAGCCATACAACCTATCTTTATTTGGGCTGATTGTCGTTTTTTTGGTATTCTGCCAACTCGTTTTTGACGGTCGTGCTTATCCAAGATTTTAAATCTTCAGACAGCTGTGCTAAATGCTCACCCAAGAAACTGTCAAGCTGTGTGGAGAGTTTTGTGCTGATGCGAGCTTCAATTTCAGCCAAGCTCTCTTTGGTGTATTCGCCATTTTGAGAAGCAAGTGGTGTGGTATCAATACTATGCACAATCTTGGCAGGCTGGGCTGTTTCGCCTTGGTGGGCATCTATTAGGTCTAAGATGGTGCTGTTAAAATCAGTATGGGTAAATTGATAGTCTTTGGCGTGAGTATTGCTACCAAGCATCTTGATGATATCATCAAGCTCTTGGTGAAAGGCTTGTTTGACAGGGGCAGGCGTGGCAAGCCAGCGTTTGGAAAATTGCAAGGTTGGAGAAAAGGTTGCCATGGGCTATCCTATGGTTATGTTTTTATGACCATTGTAATGCAAAAGCCAGCTCAAATCAATAAAGGGTAATGGGTTTGGCTGACTTGATATTTGATGTACGCACTTAATTATCATTGACCAATTTTGATGGCAGTGGCGGTCAGTGCATCTGATTTGACCATCTCGTATCCTTTGCCGTCTGTCTTTTCGATGATAAATAGTGCTTTGATTTGGTTTTGACTGGCGATTTTTAGGGCGTCATGATAAGACAAGGCAGTTAATGCAGTTGCCCAGCCGTCTGCCAAGGCGACGCTGTCGTGAATGACAGTAACGCTCGGTGCACCATCAGCAACAGGCTGAGCGGTGGCTGGATTGATGGTGTGGCTATAACGAACGCCATCAAATTCAACCGAATTCCGATAACCGCCAGATGTAGCGATATGCAAGCCTGTAGGTAAACTTAGTGTGGCAAATATCTCTCGATTTTGTACTGAGCTATCCAAGATGGGGGCGTCAATAGCAATCGTCCACGCCTTACCTTTGGCGTTCACCCCTTTGGTGGCAACTTCGCCACCGATTTCTACCATGTAGTCATCGATGTGATATTGATTGGCTAATACATCAGCGATGACATCAACGCCATATCCCTTGGCAATCGCAGAAAAATCCAGTCCAACGCCATCATGGGTTTTGTGCAGTTCGTTGCCTATCAAAATAACTTTTTGTAGTCCAACTTTGCTATTTGCAAGAGCGATTTCATCAGCAGTGGGTGGTGATTGCAATCGATCAATACTCATTTGACTGCCAAAACCCCACAGTTCAACCAAAGGATATACCGTTGGATCAAAACTACCGCCACTTGCTAAAAAAATCTGTTGGCTGTCATTTAGAACCTGCATAAAATCCTTATCAATCATCATGGGGGTATTACTTGGTAGACGGTTAAACTTAGAAATTGTACTGTCCTTGATATAGGTGGACATACTTTGATTGACTTCAACTAAGCGGGCATCTATCGCTTGTTGAATGGTTATGGTGTCTTTAGCATTGCCTTTAAAGGTGATGTGATAGGTTGTGCCCATCGTTTGCCCTTCAATGCTCTGATAGTCGCTTGCAGGAGTACAGGCAGTTAGGAGCATGGCAGATATGGCAATACTAGGGATAAGAAAATTATTCATGAATGGTCTCAACTTGTACTTTTAGTTGTTCGCTGTTTGTGGTTTGGCACTATTTAAGCTCATCTAAGTTGTGTTGAAGTGTCTTTTGTATGACCTAGCTTTGGCTGTTTGTCATGTTGCTCATTCTAAAACTAGCAAGTGTCTATCATCACACACGAGCAATTCTTTGATAAGATTCAAAGACGAAAGCTGTATTATCAGTACTGCTTGTGCCGTGCTCACGATGGGTTAATTCAAAGCCAGACGGTATCGCAGGATAAAAAGCGTCGCCTCCAATATCCAAATCCACCCGAGTGATTTCTAAAACATCGGCAATATCAATGCTTTGACGGTAAATCTCACCACCACCAATGATGAATAATTTGCCATCTTGACAGTCATTACTTGCAAGTTCTAAGGCACACTCTAAACTATGGGCGACTTTAACACCCTGAGCTGTCCACGCCTTATCTTTAGTGACGACCCAATTGGTACGGTTGGGTAGGGGCTTTCTGATGCTTTCATATGTCTTTCGTCCCATGATGACCACGCCTCCTGTGGTCAGAGACTTAAAATGTTTTAAGTCCTCTGGAATATGCCATGCAAGTTGATTGTCCTTGCCAATACATTGCTTTTGATCAAAAGCGACAACCTGAATCAAAGAGAGATTTTTATTTTTTAGGAGCTGTTTGGTTGTTGTTAGATTGTTCATGTTACACCGCCACTTCCGCTTTAATCCTATCATGTGATTGATAACCTTCAATCTTGATGTCATCAAACGAAAAGTCAAACAGATTCTTGATATCAGGATTTAATCGTAATTGACAAAGTGGTAAAGGCGTGCGAGTTAATTGCAATTTGGCTTGCTCAAAATGGTTATGATATAAATGTGTATCGCCACCAGTCCAAATAAATTCGCCTACTTGCAATTCACACACTTGGGCAATCATATGCGTCAGCAGGGCATAGCTTGCGATATTAAATGGAACACCCAAAAATACATCGGCACTTCTTTGGTATAATTGACAAGAAAGTTTGTTATTCACCACAAAAAATTGAAATAAAGTATGACAAGGCGGTAGTGCCACCTGCCCAGCTTCTATCGGATTCCAACCAGATACAATCAGTCGTCTGGAATTGGGATTGGTTTTGATTTCGTTAATTAGCCAACTTAGTTGATCAAAACCGTCTTTTTGGTAAGAGCCATTAGCATCTTTGGTGGCCCCAAAATTACGCCACTGATGACCATAAACTGCCCCTAAATCGCCTGCTTCTCGCCCAAATTTGGCAGTTTGTTCAGCAGTTGCCCATTCGTCCCATATGGTTACACCAAAGTCTTGTAAGTATTTGACATTGGTGTCGCCTTTGATAAACCATAGCAGTTCATGAACAATAGATTTCATATGCACTTTTTTGGTTGTGAGCAGGGGAAACCCTTCGGTCAAATCAAACCGCATCTGATAACCAAAAACAGAGCGAGTACCAGTGCCTGTACGGTCGCCTTTGTCATCGCCTGTAGCTAAGATGTGTTGTAATAATTGTAGGTATTGTTTCATGCGATCGCCTTATTATTGGTTTTTTTGCCAATCATGGTTGTTGTTTTTGTATGCTGATATCATGAGTAGCACGCCAAAGATAATCATTGGCAGACTATATAGCTGACCTTTACTCATCCAACCAAAGATCAGTTCATAACCGACATCAGGCTGTCGGAAAAACTCGGTGATAAATCGACTGCACCCATAACCAAGCAAGAATAAGGCAGACACAGCGTAGCGTGGGCGTGGCTTGGCACTAAACCACCAAAGCAAAATAAACAGTAGTACACCCTCACTAAATGCTTGATACAACTGGCTTGGGTGGCGTGGTAGCAGGTAATATTCTCCCAGTTGGGTGGCAATATTCATGAAGTCTGGGTTGGTGTTGATGAGTTCATGGTCGGCAGCAACCGCTTGGGGGAAATACATCAGTTGTGGCCAATCCCCATGCGACACACGCCCCCATAACTCGCCATTTATGAAGTTGCCAAGTCGCCCAAATAAAAGACCTGTTGGCACACAAGGGGCGATAAAATCTAGCACGGTAAAGGGGTGTTTTTTGTATTTACGCCCAAAAAAATACATGGCAATCAACACGCCAATAAAGCCACCGTGAAAGCTCATGCCACCTTCCCATACACGGAATAAGTAGGCAGGATTGGATAAAAATTCGCCAAAGTTATATAAAATGACATAACCAATACGGCCACCTAAAATCACACCCATCGCCCCAAAAAATATCAAATCTGAGACCATCTCGCCAGTAAAATCGCCTCGCTTTTTACCACGATATGTCGCCAGTAGATAAGCGAATAAAAAGGCGAGCAGATACATCAAACCATACCAATGTAGCTCAACAAACCCTAAATCAAGGGCGACAGGGTCAAATTGTGGGTGAATCATTGCCATAATAACGATACTTAAAAAAATGTACTTAAAAAAGTTATGCTTAAAAAACTGTGCCAGCAGCATAATAAGAAAAGTCTATTATAACTTAATAATTGCTCAAATTGCTAAATTAAAATGATGCTGTTGCCAAATCGCCATCTGATACCTTGCAGTCTTAAGTTATGCAGTTTATTGGTCAATAACTTAGTTGTTTTTGTCGGTAGTTATTTTTATCAACAAAAAAGACCGAGAGTATTCGGTCTTTTTTGTTGTTTAAGGTTGGTTGTTTTGATTGGGTAAGATAAGATCATGGGTCAAGGGCAGTTGCTCAATCAGCTCTAGTAAAGCTCTTTGATAAACGCCACGCTTAAAAGAGACCACCTGATTTAATGGGTACCAATAACTCACCCATTGCCATTCGTCAAACTCAGGCTTTGAAGTATCAAAGCGAATGTGTTTGGCGTTATTTTCATCTAAGCGAAGCAAAAACCATTTTTGTTTTTGCCCGATACACAAAGGTTCTTGATTGGTGCGAACATAGCGTTTTGGCAGACGATAACGCAACCAATCTTTGGTAACTGCAAGCAGTTCTACATGATGTGGGTATAATCCAACCTCCTCGTACAGCTCACGATACATCGCATCAAGCGGGGTTTCGCCATAATCGATTCCCCCTTGTGGAAACTGCCAGCTGTCGTGTCCGATGCGTTTTGCCCAAAGCACTTGGCCTTGTGTATTTGCCAAGATGATACCGACATTGGCTCGAAAGCCGTCTGAATCAATCATGACTAAACTCTATTGTGTAAGATTATTAAAATTCTGCTGACGGCTAATAATTATTTGGCAATCGCAGATACTTATCTATTATTAAAACAAATTTTTCACAAAAAGTGTAATATTTTTTTGCATTAAAATGTTTCATGGGGCATTTTGGTCAGATTTTTAAGGTTAAAAGCGATGATGTTGAGATACCAAAAAATAAAGCGATGAAAATTGACACAAAGACGGGTAAAAAGTGGATAAAAACTTTACATCAGATTCTTGAAAAACCATCAAAAACCACCATCTAGACAAAAAACCATTTTAATTATCAAGAATTCTTTTGGACTCTTTAAGTAGGAAAAGTGACATGACAAACATGACTGCCAGCGTCTCTTGGCTAAAAAATGAAGCGATTAACTTTAGTGCTACCAGTGGCTCAGGTCATGAAGTGGTGATTGATTCTGCTCAGAAGCTAGGTGCTAAGCCGATGGAGCTTATTTTGATGGGGCTTGGTAGCTGTGCCAGCTATGATGTGGTGAGCATTCTACAAAAATCTCGCCAAGATGTTGCCGACATTCGTTGTGAAATCTCTGCCAAGCGTGCTGATGCCGTGCCTGCGGTGTTTACCGATATTCATCTGCACTTTGTGGTTGTGGGTACTAATATCAAAGAAAGCCAAGTTTCTAAGGCCATCGAACTATCAGCCGATAAATACTGCTCGGCATCAAAGATGCTGTCAGAAGGCGGTGTGAATATCACACATGATTACAAAATCATTGAGATGGCATAAGTGGGCTTGGTGAACGATGAATAGTATCATGATGTTTGTGGCTAATTTTTCGCCAAATATTAGCATCGCCATTCAAGCGATGCTAGTGGCGTGCTTACTGCCTTTTTTGTTTGCTGTATTTGCTAAGATAACAGGCGGATTTCGGCTTGTGGACAATGCCAATCCACGAGAATTTTTGGCGAAGACTACAGGCATGGCGGCTCGTTTTAATGCCGCCCAAACCAACAGTTTTGAGAGCCTGCCTATTTTCTTGGCAGCGGTTATTGTGGCGATGTACTGCTTTGTACCACAAAATGTCATTAATGTTTTGGCGTGGCTGTATGTATTTTTACGCATTGGCTATGGTGCGGCGTATGCCCTTGATTGGTCGTTGCTGCGTTCGTTGTTGTGGATGCTTGGGCTGATGTGCTGCTTGGCGTTGTTTGCCTTTGCCATCATTGTGGTCTGATGACATCACTTAAAACTGGTCAACATGAAATGGTCTTGGCAGAGGCTCATGTTGCCAGTATGATTGCATCTTGAAAATGGTATTTGATTTATAACCATCAAACCTTAAAACACTAACCAATCCCACATCTCTACCATCATCTACTAATTACTTCCCAAAACGGCTTATTCATTAGAAATCAGACAAAAAGTCTTAGCTTGTTATGACAAATCCAAAAAAATGCCCTTGTTATAGAGGCTTTTGGTATATAAGATGCACATTGTTTCGTTGAAAGCGACAGCCTGAAAAAACAGGAAGTTTGGCTTCTCGCCCACCCCCCAATAGACTTAGAAAGTTTGATAGAAAAGGGCTTCTTGCCTGCATAAAAAAATCCTGACAAGTACCTGCGTGAAATTGGTGAGGTATTTGGCTGTAGTGATATGGCAACCCATAAGGCACTAAAAAGAATGAATGCCACCCTTAGAAAAAGACCAGCACCTACTTTGAGTAAGACCCTGCTAAGGTCAAAGACTGCCAAGAAAGACCAAAGTTATTGCAAAATAACCAAGACTGCGAGCTTGTCTATATAGATGAAGCTGGTACTGACACTTGTCTATACCGCACACACGCAAGAAGTTTAAAGGATCAAAAGGTTTATAATAAGGTAAGTGGCAAGTGCTATCAACGAATATCTTTGGTTGTAGGACAAATTGGCAACAAGGCTAAAAATTGATTGCTCCACTCATTTATGGCAACACAATGACAAGCAATTTGTTTGAAACTTGGTTTGAACAAATTCTATTGCCTTGTCTTGATAATCAGCACGAGCCATCAATCATCATCTTGGATGACGCAAGATTTCATAGAATAAAACATCTACAAAACATCATCAATCAAAGCACAACCGATAACACACAAGCCAAAAAAACACATCATCTTACCGCTGCCACCCTACTCGCCTGAACCAAATCCCACAGAACACACCTAGATAACGATTAAGAGATGGCTTAAAGGTTATCTGCTTAAGTTCAAGACGATGAAAGAAGCTTTGAAATGTCATTTTTTTTCTGGGGTCGGTGAGTGTACTTGAAAACCGCTTTGATCCTAAGTATTATTAAAAAAATTGCATTTTTTTTTAATATTCTACTTGTTTTTTTTATGATTTATGTAAACATTTATTCTAGGAAGTCAAATAGGTGATATTTGATTTTCGGTCTTGACAGGTATTTTTTGTCAAGTTATTAAAGGTTTTCTATCAATCAATTATGAACCCTTGGTAATTTTGATAGATCTTGAATACCACAGGTGGTTTGGTTGTAGAAAATTGATATTCACAGTGATTTTAATATCAAGGAGTTTTTTATGAAAGAGTATTTAGAGTGTGATAGTAATGTAGATTTTGCACTTCTAGATGACGAAGTAATGGTTGTTTCTTTTGATGATTTACCTTTAGGTTTTGAGGTGCAAGAAGCCTGGTCAATGCAGGAAGACTGATTCTATATTGTAAATTAAATAAAAATTTGCAAGCGTTCCTTTGAATACAATGCATTATCTGATAGTGCATTGTATTTTAATTCAAATAGTTGGTTCTTTTAAAAAATAGTACTAAATCAAGGAGGAGATTTTTATAATGACCGAACAAGAGCTATCTTTATTATCAACAGCTACGCCTAATATATATTTTTCAAGAAAAATTCATATTGCTTGTAATGAATATTTTGTTGAAAAGTTTGTGAGCTATTTAGATATTATTTCTTTTAAATTAAAATATGACACAACTGGCTTAAAAAATAAATTATTAAGTCTTGATACAAATTTAAAAATTCATCCAAGTATCTTTATGTCTTTTTTTCAACTGATAGATAGTATGAAAACTGGTGTGGTTTATGATATAAAAAAATCAATCAGTAATATTATGGATGTGCTTCAAAATGCACTTAATGATAAAATATTTTTTCCTAATATAAGCTCAGTTGGTTCTGAAAGTTGGGAGTATTCTTATATAGAAAAGTTGAAGTCTTATGATCAAAAAAACATCAGAGGCGAAACTACGGAAATATACCCAGTTTCAGAGAATATGATGCCCTTTCATATAGAAAATATCCAATCAGCATTGAATATGATAGAAAGTGCTGATAAAGAGATTTACGACGAAATTAAAGAATTTGTTACTCATATTAAAATATTTGAAGGTAAAGTGTTAAGAGGAGATACTTCAAATATCTCTTTTGGCTCAATTTGGCTTAGAGTGCCAGAGCCCGAGGATGATCAAGTCGGATATTGGATTGAGCATATCGTTCATGAGACATCTCACATTAGATTGGAGGCTCATTTCTTTTTAGAAAAGTTGGTTTTAAATTCTAGAGATGAAAAAATTTTTAGAGCTCCTATTCGCGATGATTTAAGACCTATGAGAGGTATTTTTCATGCCTCATTTGTTTTGTCTAGGATGGTACGAATATTTACAATTTTATCTATTAATGGGTATGATAAGAGATTTAGGGATAGATTACAATTATGCAAATTACAATTCGAAATTGGCTTAAATACTCTAGAGCACCCAAAGGCAAGACTCTCTAACAATGGACTATTGATTAAGAAGTCCCTTAAAGAATGTGCATATATATAATGCGTCAGCAAAGAAACAATTTTATTGGCATACCGATGCTTTCTAACATATATAGGATGACAACTTTGAGCAACATGTATTTTGTTGATTCTGTTGCGAGAGTTCGATATGGAGAAAGATTTGATGATTTTTATGGCCACTCTGGCTCTTATAGTTTGGAGATTGCCAAAAATAAATCATATTATGAAATTATTGAAAGAATTTTAGCTTCCGAAATATTTTTTGGCGGAAGTCATCTTCAAAGACAATTTGCTTCTCACTGTTTTTTTACTAAGAAGTTTTTAAAAAATTACCCTTATAAGGATGTGCTGATTAGAACCAAGTATGATGTAAGTGCTAGTGGTTTGGGGCTTCATAGTGATAAGGATATGGCTATAAAACATGCTATTTTAGAGGTTTTAGAGCGTCATGTTGCTTTATTATTATGGTATCACCATGACAGTATTTTGAAAATTGGTAGTAGGAATTTAGGGGGTGGATATTTTATTCATCATTACACCAGTGTTCTAAATATTCCATTCTGCATGTCTGTCGTATTTCATGAGAGAAATGACATATTCTTTTGTGGAACATCCATGAAAACAAATTTAAAAAATGCAATTGAAGCATCGGAAATAGAGGCGTTATCATTGGTGGCTAATATTATTGTAAAAAATAATTTACACCCAAAGGGTAATGTTAAAAGCACTATTGATAGAATTCATACCTTGGTTGGTTCTGGTGCAATAAACAGAATCAATCACTTACAATCGAAATATTTGCACAATCATTTAATTGATTTTTTTGACAAAGAGTTCTCGCTATATGATCTTCTTGATTTGCTTAATTTTCATGATGTTCAGGTGGTGCATATTAATGAGATGAGTGGATATCACTGTTATAGAGCAATCATCAATCAAGCATTAAGCAAAAACTTTGTGAGAGTAAATCCTTTTTATAATAAGATGACCCCAGATCCTTTTTGTTAATCAATAATAAAGCTTTAGAACTATGGACAGCAAATTTAATAAATCAGTGAATAATATCTGTGGCAGCATGCTGCTATCGAGTTTGGCATCTTCCCTCTATCTGGTTGTATTGCCACTATATGTTTATCATCTTACCAATAGTGCCATTTCTACAGCACTTCAGGTAACCATCTCTGCGGTAGGTAGTCTGCTTGCTTGTTTCTTTGTTAATAATTTTAATATATTTAAAAGTGATAAATTGCACATTGTGGCCATTAATGTTACTTTAAGTATTTTGTTATGCTTACCATATTTTTTTAATGATTCAGCCATGATTTATGCGTTGTATGCCATAAGTTTTGTTGGAACATTTTTATCAACTTGTTCAAGTGGCTATATTGAGAGTTTGATTTCATTTTTATCAGAATCAACACACAGTCTAAATAGACAAACCATCATAGGAAAAACAAAGGTTTTTGCAGGCATGGGTTCAGCGTTAGGGTTTTTTATAGGCGGTGCTATTTTAAGTGTTTTAAATCATCGTGTTGTATTTTTTATTGGCGGTGTTTTATTTGTCCTATCTGCTATTTTTATGTATTTGACTCCTATCGATGATATCAAACAAAGAAGTAATTCTATCAAAAAAGCGGTTTATAAAATTTTATTCTCAAAAAATATCTTCTATTTGAGTACAGCTCATGCCATATCCGCAGTCAGCTTATTTATTTATAACGGGACTTTTATATATGTATTAAAGGATATTTATAAGGTCGATGATATTTATGTTTCTTTTTATTTTTTTAGTCTGATGTTGGCAACGGTTTTTGGTTCGTTGCTTATGGTGAAAGTATCCAGACATAAAGAGTTGCCTGTCCGTATTGCCCCGCATCTGCGTATCTTTTATGCTTTATTTTTCTTGGTGACCGCATTCTCTTCAGGATATTGGTATTTTTTAATATCTGTATTTGTTCTTAACTTTATTCATGCGTTTTCAATTCCGTTTTGGCAGGATTGTTTTCAAAAATATTCCCCTTCATCAGAATGGCGGGTAATCGGAACAAGTAGAAAAACATTGGTGGCCATTTCTGGCATCATTGGAAGCATGTTAGGTGGATATTTGATTGGAAAATATAATATTATGCTTACCTATACTGTTGCGGCATTGCTGTCTTTTGTATCTGGTGTTTTATTAATGGTTTTTATTAGACGGTCTCATGAAATTAAAAGAAGCGTATGATGTTGTTGTGGGTGCTGGCAATGCTGGTCTTTGTTCAGCCATATCAGCTGCCCAGAAAGGAAAGCGTGTTTTGGTCATTGAAAAAGCTCCAAGAATTTATAGAGGGGGGTAATAGTTCATTAACAATGAATTTTAGATTTCCCCACAATAATTTCGAAGAGCTATTGAGCTTGATTGATGATGGTGATAGAAATTTAAAAATAGAGGAGGTTTTAAGAGAAAGCTACATGCCGTACACGAAGGATGATTTTCTTCATGACCCAAGATCCACTTCCGATAATCAAGGAGATTTGGATCTTCAAGAAACATTTGTTGATAAATCTTTTGAAACTATTTTATGGATGGCAAACTTAGGGCATAAATGGACATATAAAGATTTTGGTAATATATTTAAAAGAAACATACCTCTTAAGATTAAAGGTTCGGGCAAATCTTTACAAGAAAGAAATTTTAATATTGCTGAGAGTTTGGGTGTGGATATAATGTATTGCACCTCTCTTTATGACTTTGTAATGGTTGATAATTGTGTCAAAGAGCTAATCCTAACTAAGGATAATGGAGAATTATTCCACTTGCCTGCCAATTCATTGATATTGGCACTGGGAGGTTATGAAGCTAATCCATATTTTAGGCAAAAATTTTTAGGAGAATCCTGGGAAAATGTTGGCATCAGGGGTGTTCCTTTTAATACTGGAGATTGGTTTTTCTCTGCAATCAAAAACAATATTCAACTTTATGGGGATTATTCGGAAGTTGGCTGCCATGCGACACCTCAAAGCTCATATCTTCCTGATTATTTATTGCCAGGAGAAAATATTAAAAGTCAAAACCAATCGAGGTATCAGTTTAATCTAGGAATAACAATTAATCATGATGGTAAGCGTTTTTTTGATGAGGGTGAGAATATGCCAAATTTTTTATATGCAAAAGTTGGGCGTATGATTAATAAGCAGATTAATAATATGGCTTTTCAGATATTTGATAGAAAAACCGTTGGGTTTTTATCCCAATCGTATTTTTCTGATGAGAATTTATTTAGTTCAAATTCATTGCGAGTTATGTGTGAAAAGTTTGGTATAAATCATCGCAATCTGCATGATACGATAGAAAGCTATAATCGCAATTGTGTCGACAATGTCATTTGTGATTTTAGTTACTTGGATGGTAATAAATCTGTGGATTGTTTTGGCGTCCCTAAATCTAACTGGGCCCAAAAAATTGATACTCCGCCTTACTACATTGCACCAGTGAAAGCAGGTGCGACATTTACTTATGGGGGTTTGAAAGTGAGGCCTGATGCAAGAGTATACAGAACAAATGGTGAATGTATTGATAATATGTTTGCTTGCGGTGAAATCGTGGGTGGTGTTCATTATGGAAATTATGCTGGTGGTACTGGATTGATGCTTGGTGCGGTGTTTGGAAGGATAGCAGGAGAGAATGCCTAAGGTTTAATTAAAACGATATTTACTCCTCTTTGAACTGCATTGTTTTTGGTGGTTTGTTTGATTAAGCTTTAATTTTTATGTGCCGCCCAAACCAACAGTTTTGAGAGCCTGCCTATTTTCTTGGCAGCGGTTATTGTGGCGATGTACTGCTTTGTACCACAAAATGTCATTAATGTTTTGGCGTGGCTGTATGTATTTTTACGCATTGGCTATGGCATATGCCTTTGATGCACCGATGGTGCGTTCCGCCTTATGGTTTTTGAGTATCATCTGCTGTTTGGCTTTCTTTTATTTTGCCATGATTTTGTCGTAGTGGGGGTTAATTAAAATATCGTTTCAAACCCTCTAACAATAACTCTTTTTTTATGCCAAGTTTGTGGTTAAACTGGGCATTTATCATGTCAGCACCACCGCCTGTTAAGGTAATGTCAAAATCAGGATAATCTGCCTGTACTGCACGCACCGATCCAATAATGCCAAACAGCACACCATGATTGACCGCATCAAAGGTTGTCCTGCCAAGCTCTATACTATCAAATCGTCCAGCCTTAACCCCTATCTGCTGAGTACCGGCATATAGGGCGTGGCGTTGCATATAGACATTGGGCAGGATATAGCCTCCCAAATGCACACCATGCTCTATCAAGTCAATCGTCAATGCCGTGCCGCAACCGACCACGCATTGTTTTTTGGTGCTATCCACCACGCCGAGCATTTGTAGCCATCTGTCCACACCAAGCTCATTGGGGCTGTAATGGCTTGTTAAAAGCGTATGATTGGCATTAACCTTAGCAAATTCAAAAGGCACGCCAAAACCTTGTACTGTCTTTTTGATGGCAGAATTAATCTTGTCCCCAAGCACGCTGGATATGCCAATAAATTGTGGCTCAAACCGTGCTAGCGTACCAAGCAGTCCAAGCAATAATTCATTAGGGGCTTTTAAATGCTCTTTTGCGTCATGGGCGATAATCGTGCCGTGATCTACCATCCAATATTTTAGGCGAGTATTACCCAAATCCAGCCAGAGTTTTTTCATGCTTGTCCTTAAATACTAATAGGGTTGAAATTAACATATCAGGTTGAGCGGTCTGCACCCAAAAGCAATAGCTTAATTTACAATCTTTGCCATGCCTGCAAAGATCTGTTTTATCTTACCATTGTCATTCAATAATAATTCGCCTTGATTGCCAATGCCGATACACTTGCCTTTGGCGTGGATATCGCCCATGTTGTTTTGTATAAAAACATGAATCAGTTTATCGCTCAAAAGATGGTTTTGGTTAAATTGATCAATAAAGTGCTGTAGATGACTTGGTTCTTTGCAGTGGTTGCAAGTCTTTATCGCTTCAAATATGGCATTGGCTATGGGAATGTATAACTCTTGGGCAAAAATGTCTAAATCAGCAAATAATTCTTGTAGGCAGGTCGCTTGATAAAGACCGTCTTTTATTTTAGGGGAGTTATTAACATTAAGTCCGATACCAATGACCACGCCAGTTAAGGTGTTTTTTTCTATTTTTTTAAAAACAGGCTCAATTAAAATGCCTGCCAGTTTTTTAAATAAGCCTAATTCATCATCATAAAAACCCACATCATTTGCCCACTTTACGCCAAGAGTGGGCAACTGCTTTGTTCGGCGGTGTTCGTTCACGGTTTGAATGATGGGTAACTTAGCAAGCTCAAAACCGACTGCCACAGACAACAGCCCAGAGAGTGTATTTAGTTCAAACACCCCTTTCCCCATGGGGATATATAGGCTTAAGAACACATTGTTCTCACCGCTCACCCAAGTTCGCCCATGTTGTCCACGCCCCGCCGTTTGATAATCTGCTGTGTATAAATGGGAGATGGTGTGGGCAAGATGACCGCTTTCAATGGCATGGATTAAGGCGGTGTTGGTACTGCCAATCTCATCAAAATGGTGGTGGCAAGTGGGTGCTAGAAATGGCATGGTTTTTAATTTTTTTAAAATGATAAAAATGGGGTATAATACCATAAATTTTGTTTAGGATTTGTAAAAATGATGTATCTATGGTTTGTGATTGCAGGGGCATTTGCAGGGGTGTGTGCAGGACTGTTCGGTGTGGGTGGGGGTCTGATTATTGTACCTGCTCTTGTGTGGATTTTGGGGGCGTATGGTTTTCCTGCTGAGATTATTCCTCATGTGTCTGTAGGGACGGCATTGGCGACCATCATCATTACATCCATCAGCTCATTAACCGCTCACAACAAAAAAGGCGGTGTGCGTTGGGAAGTCTTTAAAAATTTAACTTATGGCTTGGTGGTAGGTTCTTTGTTTGGGGCGTGGGTGGCAACGCTCATTCATGGGCAGTATTTACAAGGGCTGATTGGTGTATTTGCCATCATCATGTCCATACAGATGTTCATGAAAAAAGCAGGCGAGAACATCAAACCACTACCCAAGCCATTTAGCCAAAGTATCGCAGGTGGTGTGATTGGCATGGCGTCAGCGATTTTTGGTATCGGTGGTGGTAGCTTAAATGTGCCATATCTTACCCATGCTGGCCTACCCATGAAACAGGCGGTTGGCACCAGTGCGGCGTGCGGTCTGCCGATTGCCATCGCTGGGGCTTTGGGCTTTATGTGGTTTGGTAGCAGTCATGTGGCAAGTATGAGTGAGCCGGTGGTAGGCTTGCTGGGTTTTGTGCATTTGCCTGCCTTTGTCGCCATTAGTGTGGCAAGCTTTATCACCGCCAAACTTGGGGCAAAAATCGCCCACAAGATGCCAGCTGCTACACTAAAAAAAGCCTTTGCGTGCCTATTGATTGTGGTGGGTTGTCAGCTGTTGTATGGTAGTGTGGTCTAATCTTTAAAATTAAAAGACCCTGCAAGATGGCAGGGTCTTTGTGTGTATACAAAGTGTACTATGGAAGGTTTTGGTAAGTTCGTTATTGGCTGCTTTTGTACCTGTGCGTGGTGCAAAAGCCATATATGGTGCATCTAAACTTGCATTCACTGGCGGTACAATCAATGGTATTAGCAATCGTAAAGGTTGGTGATGATTTCGTTGAGAAACAAAGTCCTAGAAAAATTTAGAAATTTGGTTAAGCATTTAACCAAATTTCATGTTTTTTTAATTATTTTAATTTTATTTTGTTACCGCCCTTGTGATGATGCTTCAGTTGCTAGTTTTTTATTCTCAGCATGATTAGTGCTTTTAATCAATTCTTTTTTGGTTAAAGAATATTTTAAAAAACCTATGTTTTTACAAATTCAGATGACGAATTCTGTTGGTAATTTTATTATCAAACATTCTTTGATACTTATCATTATTTTAACACCACTTGTTAGATGGATGATCTTTAATGCAAGCAATGGGTTTTGCTGATGTTTGGAAGCCAGATGGTTCATCGCCCCAATATTTCATAGACCTTGGAGACGCTTTTAGATAATACACATGTTATACACTTATTTAATCGATAGTTTGCATGCTTATTTAGATGGTCGTCTTGAAGGACGGCTATTATTAGATGCTTGGGTCATTTGCCAAATTACTCAATAGAAACTTGGTTAAAATCTTGGTAAACTTTGCTATAATACTCACCTTTTATTCTAAGATTTTATCATCAATCATGCGTCTAAAATCCCTAAAACTTGCTGGCTTTAAATCCTTTGCCAATCCCACGACTTTTACCTTTAAACACGACATCACCGCCATCGTCGGTCCAAACGGCTGTGGCAAGTCAAATGTGATTGATGCCATTCGTTGGGTGCTAGGCGAAACTTCCGCCAAGCAGCTGCGTGGTGGGGCGATGAGCGATGTCATCTTTGCAGGCGTGGAGGGGCGAACGGGCAAGAGCTTGGCGAGTGTGGAGCTGACCTTTGAGCATACCCAAGATGAAAGCACCGGCATTCGCCATGCCCTAAATCTCTACCATGAGCTGACGCTTCGCCGTCAAGTTACTAAAGATGGCAAATCGGATTATTTCATCAATGGGCAAAGAGTTCGTCGCCGTGATGTGGTTGATGTATTTTTGGGGACAGGACTTGGGGCGAGAAGCTATGCTGTCATTGAGCAGGGCATGATAGGGCGGATCGTGGAGTCTAGCCCCATGCAGCTGCGTGAGTTCATCGAAGAAGCGGCAGGTGTGTCTCGTTATCAAGCACGCCGTGATGAAACCCAAAAAAAACTTGACGAAGCACAAGACAATCTAGAGCGACTCTCTGACTTGCAAGGTGAACTAAAAAAACAACAACGCACATTATTACGCCAAGCCGAGTCTGCCAAGAAATACCAAGAGCTGACAGATGAGCTTAATAAGATGAACAAAGAAGATCTATTAAAGCGTATTTTTGAGGCGTGGCAATATCATGAACAAACAAAACAACAGAAACAAAGCAGTCAAGAAGAGCTGGCTAGACTTGAAAGTGCCACCAATAAAGCCAAAGTGGAGCTAGAACGCTTATCCGATAAGGTTGCAGAAGGGCAATGGCTAAAAGACGATGCCCGTGATAAATATCATAATGCCCAGATGGCAGAGCAGACCGCACAGCACACCTTCTATACTGTCAATCAGGAGCTATCCCAGTCTGAAGAAAAGATACTTCGCCTAAATGCCATCAAGGCAGAAGCTCATGACAACATCGCGCACGCAACTGCTGAGCTTGATAAAATTAACCAAGAGTTAAGCCAGATTGAGCCAAGTTTAAATACGCTGAGCCAAAAGTTAAACGCCAAGCAACACGAACTACAAACCAACCAAGTCGGCTGGCAGAGCGTTCGTGATGAACTAGATGCTCTACAAACTCAAAAAAACACGCTAGAAAATGCCAAGAAACTCGCCGAATCTCAAAAAAACCGAGTACTTGCCAACCGTGAAAAATGGATCAAAAAACATAATGAGCTTATCCTAAGCTCGCAAGGCATTGCCGAGCAAGACATCAACGATACTCAAGAGTTGGCACGCTTAACTGAAGAGCTATCCCAGTTGGCACTACGCCAAGAATCCTTAGCAGAGCAAGACGACAAAGATAAACTTGATGAGCTTGCCAAGAGTGTGCAGACCCATCAGCAGGCATATACCGCACTTGAAAAACAGCATACTGCCTTATCAAGTGAATATGACATCTTGCATAAGCTACTACACGCCAAGCCTGCTTCTTTATCCCAAAATCATACAGAAGATAGCACCCAAAGCGATTTTGTGCATCTGCCACAGCTAAAAGATTTGGTGCGTCTGAGTAGTCAAGGTGAGCGGTTTGCCGGTGTGTTGGATGCCTTTTTGGGCTTTTGGTTGACCGCCAAAGTATCTGATGAGCTGGCAATCAAGGCAATCTTATCAGCACCTGATGAAAAAGACAAAAACGCCAGTCGTGCCATTTTTAAGACAGGTGGTACTTATGGGGTGAGTATTGGTAAGTTATTGGCATTTGGACAGTTGTTTGATGCCCCCCGTTTAAAATTGTTTGATAATTGCTACTTACTAGATGATGAGTCTTTTGATTTACAAAAGCTGTCAGGTGAAGTTGCTGATGGCAAGTTGATTTTGACCAAATCGGGCTGGCTGATCAGTTCTTTTGGGGTGGTGCATACCAGTAGTTTTGGGGTGCAGTCATCGATACTGACCCAAAAGGCAGAGCATAGCAGACGCTTGGGCGAGCTTGAGATAACACTTGATGAGCTTGAAAGCAAGATGAGCGAAAGCCAAAAACAGCTAAAGCTATACAGCACACAGTTTGAGAGTGCTAAAGTGTCTTATGATGAAAGGCTAGCTCAGATGAATGCTTTATTGGCAAGTATCCAACAAAAACAGCAAAGACAGGCTGCCTTGCAGACCAAAATTCAGACTGATGCCATCAAGCGAGAAAATTTTGTTAAAAATAAATCTGTACTTGATGAAGAAAAAGACGAGATTGGTAGTGAGCTAAAGGTATTAGAGCAGGAGCTTGTGCATATTGATGACAAACTTGCCAAACATCTACCACGCCATGAGACTGTTAAGAGCAAGATGGTAGCGATGACCCAAAGCATGGATTTGCTCACTCTTGAGGTCAAAGCGATGACAGAGGAGCATCAAGCGATACAGCTAAAAAATACTACGCTTAACCAAACCAAAGCACACACCCAAAGGTTGCTTGATATGGCCAAAAAAAATGCCGAGCAGGCACAAATTGACATACAAGCTGCCAAAGATACTCAAGAGAAACTAACTGCCAAACTGCCGATGCTAGAGACTGCCTTTAAGGATGCAAAGACTCACACCGCCATGCTAAAAATCACCAGTGAAGAACATGAAGCAGCCGCCAAAGCCTTACAGCTCATGCAGGTTAAATTACAAGAGAATTTAACCCAAGCTCATGCTGATTTTGCAAAAGCTCAGGCACAAGCAGCTCAAATCACAGCGGATACGGCAGTGGGCGAGAGTCGCCTTGCTGATTTGGGTGATGAGATGGTGCGTCTTGATGAGAAGTTTAATCTGCCTGCAACAGTGGCGGATTTTCGTGTTAAATCGCCTAAATTTAAAGACAACTCCGCACGCATTGATGGGATTAGGGCGGACATCGCCAAGCTAGGTGCGGTGAACTTGGCAGCAGCTGAAGAATTAAAAGAGCTAGAAGGGCGTGTCTCGCCGATGGACAGTCAAATCAATGACATCACCAAGAGCATGGAAAAGCTCAAAGATGCCATCGCTGCTATTGATGAGAAGACCAAATCGCTATTTTTAACCGCCTTAGATGCTGTTAATGATGGTCTAAATGCTTTATTTAGTAAGGTTTTTGGTGGTGGGCAGGCGAGCTTAACACTCATTGATGATGAGTCTTTATCCAAGTCTGATAAATGGCGAGCGGGGCTTGTTCTGATGGCACAGCCAAAAGGCAAAAAGAACTCACGCTTGGCTGTGTTATCAGGTGGGGAGAAGACATTGACCGCCTTAAGTCTTATTTTTGCGATTTTTAAACAACACCCAGCACCATTTTGCGTGCTTGATGAAGTAGATGCACCGCTTGATGACGCTAATGTGGCACGCTTTACTAGCTTGATTGGCGAGTTGGCTGATAGCGTACAGTTTATTTTTATTAGTCATAATAAACTTGCCATGCAAATTGCCGATGAGTTAAAAGGCATCACCATGCCGACAGCTGGCATCTCAAGTCTGGTTACGGTCAACTTAGAAGAAGCACAGCAGTATATTGAGAATTGATGATGCCTTTCATGAAGTCTTGGGCGTATATCTAATGTTGTAAGAAGCATAAAAACTTTAAACGGCATAAGTATTTTGCATGAGACCAAATATTAAAGTGAGTTTATTACTTTAAATATTTAGCAAACCTTGTTTTTAGCTTGGCAAGTTTTGGCGGAATGGCGAAGTTGCAGTAACCTTGCGTTGGATTATTGGCATAGAAATTTTGATGATAACTTTCGGCTGGATAAAAGGTTGGTGCGACTTTGACTTGGGTAACGACAGCCACTCCATCTGCTTTTAGGGTGTCGATTTTGTTGTTAATGGTAGTAACTTGGCTATCATTGGTATAAAAAATCACCGAAGCGTACTGTGTGCCGACATCATTGCCTTGACGGTTGAGTGTTGTTGGGTCGTGCGTGGCGAAAAATACATCCAGCAGTGTGTCTAACCCAATGATATTTTCATCAAACACCACATCAATCACTTCCACATGACCTGTATTGCCCGTGCAGACTGCTTCATAATTGGCGTTGTCAGCTTGACCACCAGCATAGCCAGAGGTTACTGAAATAACCCCTGCTAGGGATAAAAATACACTTTCGGTACACCAAAAACAGCCACCGCCTAAAATGATGTGTTGCATAAGTTTTCCTTATTGTTCTAAAAATGATAAAATACGCACAACCTTAAGCATAGCATAATTTTCATGACAAATCCAAACATGAACGACCCAGTCAATCCATCTGTTCATCACGATGGGCATGACAGCCTATTTGTTACTCCGCTTGATAAGTTTGCTCGTTTTAGCTTTGATGAAGAAGTGGTGGCGTGTTTTCCTGACATGATTCGCCGTAGCGTACCGGGCTATGGGCAGGTACTCTCCATGTTGCCAGTTTTTGCCAGACGGCATCTGTCCTATGGGCAGGTGAATGAGCAAGGCAATCGCATTAGCAGAATCTATGATTTGGGCACATCGCTTGGGGCGGTGTCATTTGCTTTGGCTGATAAGTTCGTCCCAAATGAAATCAAGATTCATGCGGTGGATATTTCTCGCCCAATGATAGAGCGTGCCAAGAGCGTGTTTGATGAGTATTATCCAAAGCATGATATTGAGTTTATCTTGTCGGATGTTTGCACGCTTGATTTGGAGCCGTGCGATATGATTGTGCTGAATTTAACCTTGCAATTTTTGCCACCAGAACATAGATTGGCACTGCTCAAAAAATGCCATGACGCATTGACAGATGGGGGTATTTTAATCTTAACCGAAAAAACACACGCCATGGACGAGCAGGACGATGCTTGGTTGGTGGAACGCTATTATGATTTTAAGCGTGCCAATGGATATAGTGAATTAGAAATTAGCACAAAACGCAACGCCCTAGAAAATGTACTCATCACCGACACCGAGAGCGTACATCATGACAGGCTGATGGCGGCAGGTTTTGATAGGGTGCTGACTTGGTTTAAGTTTTTAAATTTTTTATCTATTGTGGCGTTTAAATGACCTAAAAGGTTTTAGATACCTAAATTGAGCTAAAAGAGCTGAAAAAATATCCATGCCAATCATAAAGAACAGTCAGTTGGCAAATCTGGAGCGAAGTTCTGTTGTCGGCATTGGCGGATAAGCTGTTGTATCAAAATCACTAATTTACTTGACGATTAAGACATCATGAATAATACCATTTTTAAGGCAGAGCAGGCATTGTATCTGCATCTACTCCAAGTGAGCAGGTATCACCCAAAAGCAGGTGAGTGGCTGTCTTGTTTGCCGATTTGGTTGGCTAAAATCAAAGATAAGAGCCGTTACGCACACGCTCCATTTTATGCTTCTGCCATTGACCGCCTGCCTGAGACGACCGCCCTAGCAATTCGGCTAACCGATAGAGTTGAAGCGGTGCTTGATTGGCAGGTGTCGGATTTTAAAAAAACTCACAGCCTATTAAAAAATCTAAAGCCTTGGCGAAAAGGACCGTTTTATCTGAGCGGTGGTGCGGAAAAAAGCATTCATATTGATACAGAGTGGCGGTCTGATTTTAAATGGGAGCGAGTGTGTCCACATTTGCAGTTGCAGGGCAAAAGAGTCTTGGATGTTGGCGGTGGCTCTGGCTATCACGGTTTTCGTATGTTGGGTGATGGGGCAAAATCGGTGATTGTGATTGATCCATCGTGTTTGTTTTATCATCAGTTCATGGCGATGAAGCACTTTTTGGGCGTGGATTTGCCCGTGCATTATATCCCTGTGCCACTTGAGAGCCTGCCAAAAGACAGCGAGTTGTTTGATGTGGTGTTTAGTATGGGAGTGCTATACCATCGTATCTCGC
Organism: Moraxella sp. E33BD; assembly: GCF_041807865.1. Taxonomy (NCBI): domain Bacteria; kingdom Pseudomonadati; phylum Pseudomonadota; class Gammaproteobacteria; order Moraxellales; family Moraxellaceae; genus Moraxella; species Moraxella sp. E33BD. The sequence continues at coordinate 79,986 of NZ_JBGTZD010000009.1, forward strand.
CTTTTGAGCATTTAGAACAGCTAAAGGCTCAGCTGAATAAAGGCGGTACGCTCGTGCTTGAGACCTTAGTGGTCGATGGTGATGAGCATACAGTGCTCGTGCCACACGAACGCTACGCCCAGATGAATAATGTGTACTTTTTGCCAAGCGTTGCTACTTTAACCAAGTGGCTACTCAAGGCGGGATTTAGCGAGGTAAGCTGCGTTGATGTGAGTATTACTAGCACAGATGAGCAGAGAGCAACAGAATGGATGGATTATCATTCATTGGTAGACTTTTTGGACGATGCAGATAATTCAAAAACCATCGAAGGCTATCCTGCACCTAAGCGTGCAACCATGATTGCCAAAAGACCTTAGTTTAAAAACCTTTGTTTGTGGTTTGGCTGATATGGGCTAAATGGTTGATGGCTTGATTTGAGTTGTTGGTTGTGGTTAGATAAACCATTTTGTCAATACCCATTCAATGACAAGTTTGGCAAGAAAACCAAAAAATCCCATGCCTAATGCCACAAAAATCCAAAAAGTGCCTTGCTTACCTGCGTTGGATTTTTTGGAGATGTCCCACATAATAAAGAACAAAAAGCCAATAAAAATCGGCAATAAGATATATAAGCCCATGGCGGTGATGGTGGCTTCAGAGACGGCAAGAATCATAGAGTGCCCTTTTATGTTTTATGGTGGGATTTACTGGCTTTATTATAGCACAGATGTGCTGTGGATTGGCATGATGATTGATGCTGGTATCAACAAATCTTAAAGAATTGGCGAAAATTTTCCACAGCGTTAAAAAAACTTGTTACAATAATTAATCAATTATTTGTGAAATATGAACATGACAAAAAAGAACAAATCTTCTGCGGTATATAAAGAAACCGAAAAGCGAAAAAACTCAGGCATCATGAGTTTGCTTTGGATGATTCTAGGATTAGTGATTGCAGTAGCATTAGCGGCGGCGGTGTATTATTCACCGCTATTTGATGGCTACCGCAGTGATAAAATCACCGTTGAAGATGACGCACAAGTAACACCCATGGCTAAAGAACAAGAGGTGTTGCCAAGTAGTCAAGATCTAAATCTAGGTCAATACGACCCTAGCCGAGAGATGGCATTGACATCTGATTATGAATTTTATGACATCTTGCCCAAGCAGAATTTTCGCAGTATCCCTGAAGGGGTGAGTGTACAGGAAATGGCAAATGAGGATAAAGTTTTGGGAGCTGATGCGGTGGTCGAACTTGAAAAAGAAGAGACTAAAGAAGCTCAAATCCAAATCATCGAAGATGCCACAACCTATGATGGTCAAGATGAGAGTGGTGAAAAGACCGCCAATCAAACCCACATCACCTACATTCTGCAAATCAAAAGCTACACAAATGCCAAAGATGCTGATGAAAAGCGGGCTCAAGTGATGCTAGCAGGCGTTGATGCAATCGTGGTGCGTCGCTTGGACAGGCAGACGAATGCTCAGGTCTATCAAGTGGTATCCATGCCGATGGTGAGCCGTCAAGAAGCAAGCGATGCACTGTTCAAACTGCGTAATAATGGTATTGATGCACTCATGGTGGAACAGCGTCGTCGGTAATTGGTTATTTTTAGTTCGTGTTCTAAAACCATAAAACCTGCTATCTTGGCAGGTTTTATGGTTTAAAAATATCATGTGTCTTGATGCTTGAGTTTTTTAAATAATACATAAAACGCCAGTACAACTAAACCTGCCACAAAGCCAACCACGCCATTATAAATTGATTCGGTCAGTCCGCTTAGTATGCCTGATAACGCCACCAAATCTTCTGCCTGATGGTGCAAGATATCAATGCCGTGTACTAAGATGCCACCACCAACCAAGAACATGGCAAGCGTACCTGCGATGGATAAGAACTTCATGAGCTTTGGGGCAAATGTAAGCAGAAAATTGCCAAGTTTTTTCCTGACTGAATCAGACCGGTTGATTAGACTAAAACCCGCATCGTCAATTTTGACGATAAGGGCGACCAATCCATAGACGCCAACCGTCATCAAGATAGCAATAGCACTAAGCGATAAGGCTTTAGCCTGTAGGGTGCTTGTGGTCATCACCCCAAGCGAAATCACCACAATTTCAGCAGATAAAATGAAGTCGGTGCGAATCGCTCCTTTGATTTTTTCTTTTTCAAAAGCAACCAAATCGACCGATTTATCAGCATTAGCCGCCAGTCGTTTGGCATGAGCTTGATTGTCATCTAGTTCATGTGGCAACAGACTTGGTGCGAATTTGTGCATCACTTTTTCCGCCCCTTCAAAACACAAAAACAGACCGCCAATCATCAAAAGTGGCGTGATGAGCCACGCTGCCACCGCACTAATAATGAGTGCGGCAGGCACCAAGATGAGTTTGTTGATGAATGAGCCTTTTGCGACCGCTAGCACCACAGGAAGTTCACGGTCAGCACGCACCCCTGTTACCTGCTGTGCATTTAAGGCAAGGTCATCACCTAGCACACCTACTGTTTTTTTGGTGGCAAGTTTTGTCATTGTCGCCACATCATCTAAGATGGTACTCATGTCATCAAGCAACATCAGCAAGCTACCACCAGCCATAAGAACTCCGATTTGAATCATTAAAATAATCAGTCATCTATTATAGCGAGCTTTTTGTTGAAAAATGATAGAATGTTTGTAAATTTTCTAGATATTATCCAAAATCATAACAAATTAGACCAATGTTGTAAAAATAATCGTTGTCAATCATCTAAATCCTATGAAAAGTGTGGAATTTTATGGCATAATAGACATATACTTTTACTTTTCTAGTGATGATGGCATCACTGAAGTCTAGTTTTATTAGTTTTTAGATTTTTATTGGAGAGACTATGAAAGCCAAATTTGTAGCCATTGTCGCTTTGACAACATTGACCTTGAGTGCTTGTGGCGATAAGCATGAAAAAGTATATGCAGTAGATAAGTTAGCAGAAGCACAAGCTGTAGCGTTAGAAAAAGCGCCAAAGGCTGAAGAAGTCAAGTTTGATGACCATGCCAAGCCATCTGTTGCGACCGATGAGACTGCCAACAATGTAGCAGCTCAAAGCGAACAATCTGCAGAAACTGACACCGCCCCAGAAGCTTCTATTGAGCAAGAAGCTGCCAAGACAGACGAAGCTGATACTAAGACTGAATAGCCAATGATAAAATGATGACTTGTTTGCTAGATTTTGGTTGTGTTTATCTGGCTTATCAGTTATAATATTAAGATTGCCTAAATCTTTGGGTTCGGGCAATACCGCTAAGCGGGTTTATCATTGTATTGATTGTTCCGATTTGAGCTGATGCCCACGCCCAAGACCGTGACGCTAATAATATAATACAGCCTAATCGATGCCACTTGTCTTGCATTAGGAGTTACTATGCCTTCAGTTAAGGTAAAAGAGAACGAACCAGTTGATATCGCAATTCGTCGTTTTAAGCGTGCTTGCGAAAAAGCAGGTGTTTTGGCTGATGTTCGTAAAAAAGAATTTTTTGAAAAACCAACGCAGGAGCGTAAGCGTAAAAAAGCTGCTGCTGTTAAGCGTTACAAGAAAAAAGTATGGCGTGAGCAAGTTCGTACAGTACGCAAGTACTAATCTGAATTACTATAGCTTATTTAATAATAAAAAAACCTTGATTTTTATCAAGGTTTTTTCTTTGGTGGTTCTTTGGGTTTAAGAATAAGCCTGCTTTAATAGAGCTGACACTGGGTATTGTTGGTAGAATAAATCGTAAAACAATAAAGCAATAAAAAATATTAACTATAAATCCTTAATAAATTTAGGTATATTATTAGATGCCTGTCAGGCATAACTGGCAGGGCAATCATGATTTAAATGACCAAACATATGGCGAGGCGATATGAACTACCCAGCTAGACTTCCTTTGATATTCGGTATGGCGATGCTGACCTTGATACTCGGTGCGTGTGGCAGTGATAAGGCAGAATCTGCATCTAACACAGCAACCACCCAAGCTAAGACGCAGACACCCGCTCAAGATACGGCTGAGGTCATGCAAGAATCTGATGGTGGGTCTGTAGAAGACTCTTCTGGGCACGAGACTGTAGCAAAAGATGTGGTCAATGCAACAGAGAATATAGCCAATCCCATCAAGCCTTTGTCTATTAAGGAGGGTAAAAAACGCTATGAACAAACTTGCAAGGTCTGCCATGACCAAGGCTTGTTAGACGCTCCAAAACTTAGCAATAAGGCAGAATGGGCGAAACGCCTAGAAAAAGGCGTGGATACTTTATATCAGCATTTTGATAAAGGATTTAATAAAATGCCAGCACAGGCGACCGGTGCGGTTACTGAAGCTGAAGTATATGCAGCAGTTGATTATATACTTGAGCAGACGAAGTGATACGCTTGAGTAGTGGATTTTTAAGACCATTAAATCTAATTAAAAGCTAATCAAGACCAACAAAAGATAGCATCATTTGCTTTTTTGTTGGTTTTTTAAATCAAGGGTATTTGAGTGATTTTGAGTAATTGATGGTCTGGCGACTAAGATGATTGGATGGATTAAGTATGCTATAATAGAATGTTTGTATTTGTTATGATTGAATAGAATGTTTGTATTTGTTATGCTTGTATAGCAATATAGACAACCTTTAAGCCTTTTTAATGAAATGATCCATTGCCATGCTAGACATCACCAAATACCCCATCACCACTTATAAAAAAGAGCTGTCTGCTCTGATCACACTTGCCTTGCCCATGCTATTAGCCCAAGTGGCTCAAGTTGGTACAGGATTTGTGGATACGGTAATGGCAGGGGGTGCAGGCATTGATGATTTGGCGGCGGTGGCATTAGGCAATAGTTTATTTGCAACCGTGTATGTTACCTTGATGGGCGTGATGAGTGCGTTAAATCCCATGATTGCCGAGAAGCATGGTGCAAACGGATTGGCAGAGATTGGCGAGATGGGGCGTCAGGGGCTGTGGTATGGATTGATGACAGGTGTTATCGGTATGCTACTGATGTGGGCTGCCATCACACCGTTTCAGAATTTTTTTGATTTAAGTGAGCGTGCCTTATCCATCACAGGTGATTATCTGTGGTTTGTTGGGCTTGCCATGCCTGCTGCCATGATACATCGAGCCTTGCATGCTTATGCGTCTAGTCTGAACCGACCACGAGCAATCATGATAGTCAGCTGGCTATGTTTTTTTATCAATATCCCCTTAAATTGGATATTTGTCTATGGAAAATTTGGCATGCCTGCCTTGGGTGGGGCCGGTTGCGGTCTAGCGACCGCCATTGTTTTTTGGGTTAATGCCATCGTACTTGGTATCTATATTGCTAAGGATGTTTATTTTAAACCTTTTGGGCTAACTGATAAATTTAGTTCGCCCAATCTTGCTACTTTAAGACGGATTAATCATTTGGGGTTGCCTATCGGCTTATCATTTTTTATTGAGGTGAGTTTATTTACTTGCATCATGTTTTTGGTGGCGAGATTAAAAGGCGATGCAAACGGCAGTACTCAAGACTATGTTGCCGCTCAGCAGATTGTTATTAGTTTAACCACCCTTATTTATATGCTACCCCAAAGTATTGGTACTGCCAGCACGGTACGAACAGGATTTTATCTGGGAAAACAAAAACCGCACCGAGCCCGATATGTGGCAGGCATTGCTGTTTTTACGGCCATACTGATATCTTGTTTGACGGCAGTATTATTGGTATTTTTAAGAGAACCACTTGCTAAGATGTATACAGATGAGACGGTGGTAATTGGTATTGCTGCGACGGTTATCTTGTTTGCGGCGGCGTTTCAGGTGGTTGATGCCATTCAGACTGTGGCAAGCTATGCCTTGCGAGGTTACCAAGTAACCCATATCCCCATGGCGATTCATTTGATTGCGTTTTGGGGCTGTGGCTTGATTCCTGGTTATTTTTTGGCAACTTATTATGGTATGGGTATTTATGGATTTTGGTTGTCTTTGGTGATTTCTTTGACGGTGGCGGCGATTCTTTTGCTGTGGTATCTTGAACGATACAGTCTTGGTATTATCAAGAAGTATCAGCTAAGAGGTGCTTAGCCTTTAATAATGAGCATGGCGGTCAATGGCGATAGGGGACTGTTGCCGATGTTGATATTGCTTTGACGATGAAATTATTCATTGAAAAATATTTGAATCCAAAAAATGATGTTTTAGCCATTAGGCTAAGCTTTTTTAGATAAATTTTGATTGTTGGCTGATTTATTTTTAGTTGGTGAGCGTTTTGTATTTTCTACTAAATCTTGTGGTAGGCTAAGCCTTACCGTTATCCATCAGCATTCACTTATATAACAATAGGATACCTATGAAATCACACTCTATCAAATTGCTTTTGGTATTATCGGCTGTTGGCGTCTGTACTGTCGCTACCGCCAATGATTTACCTAGCTTGTCAAATGCTCACTTTCAGCAATGCTTGGATAATCTAAAATCTTCATCGGCTTTTCGTGGTATCTCAAACAGTACTTTTGAGACTTATCGCCCAAGTGAGCCTGACCCCACTGTGATTCGCTCGCTGAATTATCAGCCAGAATTTAAAAAAGATGCTTGGGATTATCATGCATCGCTCGTTGATGCTGAGAGGGTGATGGATGGGCTAAGAGCCAGACAAGAACAAGCCGATGTATTGCATCGCATTCAATCACGCTATGGCGTGCAACCTGAGCATGTCCTTGGCGTTTGGGGTGTTGAGAGTAACTTTGGGCAGACTTTGGGCGGTAAAAATCTGTTTAGTAGTCTTGCAACTTTATCGTGCTTTGATCGCCGTCAGGGTTATTTTCGTGGTGAGTTTGCCAATGCTTTACGCATCGTCCAAAATGGCGATATCCGCCCAGAGGACATGACAGGTTCGTGGGCAGGAGCGTTTGGTCAGACGCAGTTCATGCCGAGTACTTTTTTGGAGTTGGCGGTTGATTTTGATGGCGATGGCAAAAAAGACTTGGTCAATAGTAAGGCTGATGCACTTGCCAGTACTGCCAATTTTTTATCAAAAAGGGGCTATCGTGCAGGCGAGCCGTGGGGGTATGAGGTTCGCTTAAACGGCTATGCAGGTCCTAGTGGTCGCACCAATAAAAAATCCATTGATTATTGGCAGGCACAAGGCATCACCTTGCCAGATGGTCGCCCATTGCCATACAACATGGCAACGGCAGGCTTGCTGTTGCCTGCAGGTCGTCAAGGACCGGCTTTTTTGGTGGGCAAAAACTTTGACACCTTTTATAGTTATAACGCATCACAAAGTTACGCTCTTGCCATTGCTCATCTGGCTACTTTGATTGAAAATCACGACACCAACATTAACTTCGCTACCCCATGGCCGACCGATGATCCAGGTATCAGTCGCCGTCAAGCCAAAGAAATTCAGCAGGCATTGTTAAACGCAGGTTATGAAATTGGCAAGGTTGATGGCATTATTGGCGATAACACTCGCCGTGCCATTATGGATTATCAAAGTAGAGTGGGGGTTGTGCCTGATGGTCGTGCAGGACAAAAATTTCATCGCTTAATTACCAGTCAAGTATCAATCGCACCAAATCAAATACCAAGCCAGACAGTGCCAACGCCTGCAATCCCTGTACAAACCATGCCAGAGCAACCAGTTTGGTCTGATGCGCCTAGCATTCAGCCTGTCAGTATAGCACCACAAACTTACCGCCGAGTAGTTCAAGCAGATGGCACGATTGCTCTTGTGCCAGCCAATTGATGTAGTCAAACAGCCCTTCATTGCTAAAAAGGGTTGTTTGTTTAGGCTTGATGGGTGATAACTGATGATTGGCTTGTGGAGTTAATGATTGCCCACAAGCCAATCTCATTGATGAGTATTACTCTTCTTCTTGGTCATCGTCCCATTTGGCGTAGGTTTTTGATGGGTCGATGCCTTGCGACTTTAGGTAGGCGACTTGCTCTTCTAAAGTGCGAGTTTTTTGTGCATCGTGCATACTGTCTTGTAATTCACCGAATTTTTTGATTTGCTCGCTAAATTTTGAGGTGTCTGACATGATGTACTCCTTATTACTGATTTATTCGGTTTGCGTGATGGCACGCCTTGGCATTACATCAAATTTTTAAGGTATTTACAATACAAAAACCAAATTATATTTTGCTACATTCTATTGCACAACATTGATGGTTTTGTTGATTGTGGTAAAAAATCATGCCCTACAAATACCGGCGTATCATCAATCAGTCCTGCAACCGTTTGCACCAGCTGTTCATCAAAGGCACTGGCATAGAATGTTAAGGGGTTGTCTTTTGGTGTCATGGCGGTAATCTGATACATATCAAGTAACGAACGCACTCGCTCGGCGATAGCAACCCCAGAATCAACCAAAGTGATGTTTAGATGATTGTCATCAATATGGGTTTGTAAAAACTGCTTAAAAAATGGATAATGCGTACAGCCAAGCACAATCACATCAACGCCATCATCAGCCCACAGTTTGACCTGCTCAATCAACAAATTGGCAACCTGACTGTCAATCGGCATACCGCTTTCTACCCATGGCACAAGCATGGATTCAAAGTGTTTGTGTACTTGAATACCCAAGGGGTTGGCAATGGTGCCAATCACTTCATTCAGCAGATGCCCATCAAGCGTGGCTCTGGTGGCAAGCACAGCAATCTTTTTGGTCTTAGTGATGGCACAAGCAGGCTTAACCGCAGGCACTAGCCCAACAATCGGTACGCTACAACGCTGCCTAAGGGTGGTTAAGGCGTGAGCAGAAGCACTGTTACAGGCGATGACGATGAGCTTACAACCTTGTTTGCACAGTCGTGCCACTGCTTGTAAGGTTAAAAGCAGTATCTCATCGCCCGTCTTATTGCCATAAGGAACATGGGCGGTGTCCGCATAATAAATGAAGCGTTCATTGGGCAGTATTTGTCTTAGGTGGCGATAGACAGAAAGACCACCCACACCAGAGTCGAACACGCCAATCGGTGCGTTATCAGAATCATTGATATAATCGGGGTGTTGGTTAATCATTTTATCTATCCGCCACCAGATGATAAGCGTTGCCACCACTCACCAAGGTCAGTGTCGTTGTGCCATCACTTTCACACAGCTTGCCCATCTCTACTAGATGATATAGGACATTGGCAGCTACTCGAGCAACAAGACCAAAGCGAGTGTCTATATAAAGCCTTTGTTCAATCCGACCGTCTTTTATAAAATCCTTAAAATACAGTGGGTTGTCATCATTTAGGATAATCTCATCGCCATTAGTTGTAGTAAAGATTAGCCAAGTTATGCCGTCTTTGACGACTTCATCGACACGATAAATGATAAGTGGGGCGTCTTCAACTTGAATGTGATACATATCATTGGGTGTCTTTAAAAAATACGCCTTGTTGCCCAATGTATCTGTCTGACCCCATAACACACTGGCAAATAAGTTCACTAATGACTGGCGGGTCATTTTTGTGCCTTCATGATACCAGTCGCCGTTGTCTTTGATGAGAATGTCAAACTCATGAATGTGTGTGGGCGACCATGAATCAAGTGGTGGGATTTTATGCGTACTTGTTGATTGGGTAAGTTTCGTAATATCTTCTAAGATATTGTTTTTATTATGATTATTTTTATTATTTTTTGGGTTTTGGCGATTTTGGCACATCATGAGTATCAATCCTTAATTTTATCATTTTGTACATGATTTGATGACACGAGGCGGTAAAAAATATTAAGTTTTTGACCAAGATTGTAGCTTAAATAACACAAAAAAAGCAACCAATTAGATGGGAATAATCGTTAAATGATTGAGAATGTTTGCATAAAAGTGTTGGCGGTATCATAATTTGCTTGCCTAAAAATTCTAGATGGGTAAAATATACCCAATGTCATTGTTAATGGTTTTGATTGATTATTTTTTGCCTAGCGAGTTGGGTGACCAACCAGCCAAATTAAGGAAAACTTATGCAAATTCAACGAGAATCTATGGAGTTTGATGTCATCATTGTCGGTGGTGGACCTGCAGGGCTAGCAACCGCCATTCGCCTAAAGCAACTTGCCAATGAAGCAGGGCTTGATGAGTTTATGGTGTGCGTTCTTGAAAAAGGTTCGGAGTTTGGTGCTCATACGCTATCAGGGGCAATCTTGGAAACTCGTGCTCTAGATGAGCTGTTGCCCAACTGGCGTGAGACTGGTGCACCCATCACGGTCAAGGCAAAAGAAGACCGTGTTTATATGCTCAAAAATGCCCAAAAATCCATCCAATTACCGCATAGCATTGTACCTACTGCCTTGCATAATGATGGCAATTATATCGTGTCATTGGGCAATGTCGTGCGTTGGCTAGCTGAGCAGGCAGAAGCAATGGAAATCATGCTATTTTCTGGATTTAGTGCCAGTGAAATTCTTTACAATGCTGATGGTTCGGTGCGTGGCGTGCTTACTGGCGATATGGGTGTTAATGCTCAAGGTGAACCTAAGCCAAGTTTTGAGGCAGGTTATGAATTACTTGCTAAATATACCGTATTTGCTGAAGGCTGTCGTGGGCATTTGGGGAAGCGACTCATCAGCCGCTTCCATCTAGGTAAAGACAAAGACCCTCAGCACTACGGCATCGGTCTAAAAGAGCTGTGGGAGATTGATCCTGATAAGCATGAAGAAGGTGTGATTTTGCATGGTTCTGGTTGGCCTTTGAGTGAGACAGGCTCAACAGGAGGTTGGTTCTTGTATTTTGCAGAGAACAATCAAGTCAGCTTCGGCTTGGCGATAGACTTGTCTTATCACAACCCGCACTTGTCGCCCTTTGATGAGCTACAACGCTTAAAGCTTCACCCAGTCATCCGTCCTATCTTAGAAGGGGGGAAACGCTTGTCTTATGGGGCAAGAGCGTTGGTTAAAGGTGGTTTAAATAGCCTGCCTAAGCTTAGTTTTGCAGGTGGCGTGCTTGTGGGTGATGATGCAGGTTTTCTAAACCCTGCAAAGTTAAAAGGTTCGCACACTGCCATGAAATCAGGTATGTTGGCTGCTGAGAGTATTTTTGTGGCATTACAAGCGGGCAGACAGCATGATGAAGTGGTGGAATATCAAACCGCCTTTGAAAATTCGTGGTTATTCCAAGAAGCTTATGCAGCTCGCAACTTTACCCCTGCCATGCACCGTATGGGTTCGTGGATGGGTGGTGCGTTTAGCTTTGTGGAGCAAAACCTATTGGGTGGAAAAGTGCCATTTACCATCAATGATAACGGCCATGACTTTGCTCAACTAGATAAAGCAGATCATGCTTACAAGCCTGATTATCCAAAACCAGATGGCAGGCTAACCTTTGATAAGTTATCAAGTGTATTTATCTCAAATACCAACCATGCAGAAGATCAGCCGTGCCATCTAAAACTGACTGACCCTACTGTACCAATCACCAAAAATCTCCCATTGTATGCAGAGCCTGCACGCCTATATTGCCCAGCAGGGGTGTATGAAGTGGTGGAGGATGACAATGCACCGCATGGGGCACGATTTGTCATTAATAGCCAAAACTGCGTCCATTGTAAAACTTGCGATATCAAAGACCCAAGTCAAAACATCACTTGGGTAACGCCAGAAGGTGGCGGTGGCCCTAATTATCCAAATATGTAAAAATACTTAAGAAAGTCAGGCGATTCACTAGCTTGGCTTTCTTTTTAGCTTGATATATAAATTTTTTTTATTTGTAAGAAAAAAAATTTTTTGGTATATTATGTATCTGCTAAATTTACCCATCTTATTTTGTCAGTAAGTTATAAGGATATTATGATGACAGCTCTACTACATACAGGTAATCTACCTAAAGATCTTATCGGACCTTTAAGCAAGGATTTTGACACTCTAACGCCAAGCTCATATAAAGACGGCAGTTATCGTTTGCGTCGTTATTCTAAATTGATCTATGACCAACAGGCTCGTAACATTGAATTGATACGAGGCAGTCAGTTTGTGCAAAGTGAAGAGTTAAACAAGTTTCAGGGCGGTGTTGTTCGTCAGTATGACGATTTGAGTGATGAATTGATACAAGATGATGGGTTTTTAACCATTGTGGACGCTTTCGCCAAGCAGGGCGGTCTGCCAAATGCTGCCACCATTGAAGTGCATCAGATACGAGTCGTTGCCAATGACCCATCGGCACCGACCATCACGACGCCAGAAGGCTTACACCAAGATGGCTTTGACCGCATTGGTATGTTTACTGTCAGCTTTGATGATGTTCAAGGTGCAGACTTATGTATTTATAGAACAAACGATGCCAAAGATATCATCACCACGCTCCCAAGTGATGTGGGTGTATATTGTGTGATGGATGATGATAAGCTGTGGCACTACGCCACCGAGCTGACCACGACGAAACAGTCGGGTCATTGGGATTTATTTGTGCTTACCGCACATCTATCATAAAAGATGTCTTGTGGAAGTTATGCCGATGGATAATGTAGGAGTGCAAATGTACAATCCAGAAAGTATCCGCCAAGAGTTTTTGGCTTTTAATTGCTTGGATGAACACGGACAGTCACCAATATTTTTTGATGGTCCAGGCGGCAGTCAAGTACCAAAGATGGTTACTGGTGCCATGAGTGAATATCTGGGCAAATATCACAGTAATATGGGTGGCTTGGCAGATGCAGGCAGACGCACGACCGCCATTAACGACAAAGCTCGTCAAATGGCTGGACTATGGCTAGGCTGTGAGCCACAGCAGGTTGTTTTTGGATTAAACGCTACCAGTCTGATGTTTCAGTTTTCACGAGTATTGGCACGCACTTGGCAGGCGGGGGATAATATTGTTGTTAGTCAGATTGACCATTTCTCCAATGTCTCATCATGGCAGAGTGTTGCTGAAGAAAAAGGCTTGCAAGTCAGACGCATTCCTTTGAATGCCGATGGTAGCTCGCTTGATTTGACTAACATACAGTCCCTTATTGATGAACAAACACGCTTGGTGGCGGTGTCTTTAGCATCTAATGTTATTGGCACACGCACCGAGATTGGCCCTATTATCAGCCGTGCTAAGGCAGTCAATGCCTATGTTGCCATTGATGCTGTACATGCCATTGTGCATGAAAAAATCAACGCCACCCAGCTTGATTGTGACTTACTCTTTGCATCTAGCTATAAGCTAGGCGGTGCTAGACTTGGTATGGCGTATGCCTCCAAGCGAGTGCTTGATTTGCCACCTTATAAGGTTGAGCCTGCTACTCATATACGACCTTTCGCTTTTGAGCAGGGTACGCAGTCTTTTGAAGCTCAAGCAGGATTTATTGCCTTAATGCAGTATTGGGCAAATCTTGGTGGGCAAGATGGCGATATGGACAAACGCTTGATGCGTGCCTATCAGGTGGTGCAGTCTTATGAATATTCATTAAGTCAGGCGTTTTTGGCTTTTGTGAACGAGCGATCATATATTCAGTTATATGGCAAAAACAGTAGTAATCATCGCACACCAACCTTTGCCTTCAATCTAATCAAGGATGGACAAATCATACCGCCTGCCAATGTCTCAAAATGGCTTGGCGATAGGAATGTTGCCCTACCATCTGGTAATTTTTATGCGTTGGATGTCGTGCGTCATCTGGACTTGGTGGCGTGCGGATTTTTGCGTGTAGGCTTTTTACATTACACCACTCATAAAGAGATTGCTCGACTGTTTGAGTTGCTTGATGAGTATGTGGCACAGTTTTAAGGCTTTTTATTATTCTATATTTAAATAAACCACACCCCAGAAGTTCAACTTTTGGGGTGTGGTTTATAAAATGTTTTTTTGATTAAAATCGGTCAATTATGGTGCCAAACAACTTGGCAAGTGTTTGGCAGGGTCGGTGTCATATGCTTTTATCGCTTCGTCAACCGTCAATCCCAATGCCTTCGCCACGCCCTCACCATAGGCTTTGTCGCAAAAGTGGCAGTTACGAATATGACGGTATTTGATGAAATCAGGGGCATCGCCCATAGCAGCCGCTGTATTGTCAAACAACGCCTGTTTTTGGGTGTCGTTCATCAGATTAAATAACGCTCGTGGCTGGCTAAAATAGTCATTATCATCTTCACGAAAATCAAAATGTTGAGCACTGCCATCAATGCGTAGTGGCGGCTCGGCATATTGAGGTTGTTCTTGCCATTGCCCAAAGCTATTTGGCTCGTAATGCACACGACTGCCATAATTGTCATCCACACGCCCTTGACCATCTCGCTGATTGCTGTACACAGGGCAGCGTGCACGATTGACTGGAATTTGATGGTGGTTTACCCCTAAGCGATAACGCTGGGCATCAGCATAGTTAAACAGACGAGCTTGTAGCATCTTATCAGGCGATACGCTAATGCCTGGTACAAGGTTGCTTGGGGCAAAGGCAGCTTGTTCCACATCTAAAAAGAAGTTCTCTGGATTTTTGTTTAATTCAAATTCGCCCACCTCAATCAAAGGATAATCACCTTTTGGCCATACTTTAGTTAGGTCAAAGGGGTGATAAGGTACTTTTTCAGCATCCACCTCTGGCATAATCTGTACATACATTTTCCACTTAGGAAAGTCGCCACGCTCAATGGCGTTAAACAAATCACGCTGGTTGCTCTCACGGTCTTTAGCAATAACCGCTTCAGCTTCGCTGTCTGTTAAATTTTCAATGCCTTGTTGGGTACGGAAATGGAATTTGACCCAAAAACGCTCATTTTTGGCATTGATAAAACTATAAGTATGTGAACCAAAGCCGTGCATATGGCGGAATGATTTTGGAATGCCACGGTCACTCATCACAATGGTAACTTGGTGGAAAGCCTCTGGTAGCAGTGTCCAAAAGTCCCAGTTGTTGGTGGGGCTACGCATATTAGTCTTAGGATCTCTTTTGACTGCTTTGTTTAGATCTGGGAATTTTCTTGGGTCTCTTAAAAAGAATACAGGTGTGTTGTTGCCTACCATATCCCAGTTGCCCTCTTCGGTATAAAATTTTAGAGCAAAGCCGCGAATATCTCGCTCGGCATCGGCTGCACCTCGTTCACCAGCTACGGTAGTAAAGCGAGCGAACATTTCGGTCTTTTTACCCACTTCACTAAAAATCGCTGCACGAGTATATTGAGTGATGTCGTTGGTCACGGTAAAAGTACCAAACGCCCCAGATCCTTTGGCGTGCATACGGCGTTCTGGAATCACTTCACGAGCAAAATCAGCAAGCTTTTCATTAAGCCATAAATCTTGGGCAAGGAGTGGACCTCTTGCTCCTGCGGTTAGGGAGTTTTGGTTGTCAGCAACGGGAGCACCGTTTTGGCGTGTTAGGTGGCTAACAGGACAGCCTATTTTTTGGGTATCTTGGGGGTTGGTTGTGTGGGTTTTGTTGTCTTTCATAAATTTATCCTTTTGATTTATCATCGGCTTGGCAGTGTACCTAGCGGTGCTATTGTAACATTGTTTAGGTGATGGGTTTGTTGGGTTTTGTAATTATTCCATCGCTTTTACTTTGCTTTCAATAAAAGCGATTTCATCATCGCTTAATCCGTATTTGGCATACAGCTGGCGATCAATCTCGCTAATGGACTGTGTCCAATCAATGTCAGAATTTTTGGTAAAATCTTGTAGGGGGACTTTTGACCAAACTTCTTTGGTTGCATTATCTTGTGTGATTTTTTTAATTCCAAGCATTGTCCTAGCAAATTTTGTTTTCAGATATCTTAACAAATTTCCCGCTTGTAATTGGTTATCAAAATTACCAAAAGATATAAAGGTTTGAGTATACCCGATTAGGGGGGTGCTTAACACCTCACCAATCGCGCCAGAACCGTTTGATTTCGGTACAAAAACTTTCCACCCATGCAAGTTACCACCATCTTGTAGATAGTCTCTATGCAAGTATTTTAGCACTCTTTGATTGTTCTGCCGACCATAAATTCCAACCTGATTATCATTTTGCTTCGTATCAGAAAAAACCTCTGGATATCTATCAAAAACATTTGAACCCATAGAACGCTCTTCACTTTTTTTCACACGCCCCACAAGTTCAGGATAATCTTCCAATAATTTTTCAGTAAATTTATAGGCACTTCTCACATACAAAATATTGCCAATTTCTACAAAACCCTGAAAATTAACAACTTTTTTAGCACACTATTCAATTCATCAAAAACTGTAAAATCTTTAATTCCACCAAATTTTTCTTCGTTATCACGATATAAAATTGCAATACCGCCTTTGATATCAGTATTTGCAAAAACATTTTCAGAATTTTGCTCAAAAAATAAGACTTTTAAAGACTTATCATTGAGCATTTGTGCATTCCATTCTTTTGGCGTTTGTCCTGCATTAAAAATAAATCTTGCTGGAGAAATTAAACAATATTTATTGGAACATTTTTCAGATAAATCATAAAAATAATGATAAATAGGACTATCACGGTTATTATTATCAGTTTCATCTTGATAAGGCGGATTACCCACCACAACATCAAATTTCATTGCTTTTCCAAAAATTTTAGTTAATGTTTCATTAAAGTTGAGTTCGCCTTTGGCGTATGGCGTGGTATCCAATTGCACAATATGACTGACATTAATTTTAGGGTCAATATTTTCCAGTTCATCAAATCCCAAAATAAAGTTTTTGGCAATGTTATAGATAATCTCACTTGGAGCAAAACCATAAACTTGATTGGCAAAAATATGCTTCAATCTTTCTTTTGGATTTGGGAATTGACTTGCCAATCCAATATATAGCCGTTTGACAATCTCGGTCATATATAGCCCAGATTTCATATACAAATCGGCAAATGTGATATCAGGATTTTTAAAAATATCAGGATTTTCGCTTTCAAATTTGTCCATCATCATTTTTACTACCCATTTTGGGGTAAAAATCTGATTGGTTTTTTGGGGTGGAATATAATCAAAAATGTCTTCGGTTTGACTTTCGTCAAAATAATTGGCAAGAGCAAAGCGTTTATGTAAAAACTCTTGGATTGATGTATCAAACACCTGTTCATCAAAAAATTGATGTTTATCTCGCAACACACGAAATTGGTCAAGGGTAATGCCTGTAACTTCTTTAAAAACGCTGTCTGAAATATGGCTGTCAAAATTCGCCAATGTGGTGTTTTTATCGCCATACGCCATTAAAAAAGATGGAATGGTGCGACTAAATCCACGCAATCGCCCACGCACATCGTCTTCAACCGTGTTTTGTTTGTTTTGTTCGGCTTTTTGCAAAATGGTTTCGATGCTGTTTTGGGTAAACTCGGCGACTTTTTCGCCAACCTTTTGGCTGATTTGAGTTTGTAAATTTTGGTTTATTACTTGCGTTTTGGTTTCATAATCCTTTTGGATCTGCTGTTTTTCATCATCGCTTTGGGCGTTTTTTAAGTCATTTGCATATTCGGCGTTGATTTGGTTTTGAGCGATTTGGCTATGGCTTTGGATTTTTTGGATTTCGTCTATTATCGCTTGACTTTGTGCTTTTACGACTTTTTCGGCAAATTTTTCGGTTAAGCCGTTGTCTTTTGCTAGTTCATTAAAGGCGGTTTGGGTAGTTTGGGTAAGTACATCGGCAACTTTTTTTGCCAAATCATCATTGTTCAAATTTTCATTTTGAATGATTTGTTCGGTTGTTGTCTGAATACCGCCATAGACTTTTTCGCCAAAACGAGCATTGTTGGTATTGATAACAATTTCATTATCCGCCACCGCATTGCCATTATCATCTACTTGTACGCCTTGGGTATCAATCGCTTTATTGGCTTTTTCTTTATTGATTTTGCCATTATCATAAGGCTCAATTTGCTCCAAAATTTCAAGCACTTCGCCATTTGCCCCAAAAATCCCTGAAATATTTTGGAATAACAAATTACTCATAAAGCCTTGTCTGACCACTTGGTTGGCTTTAAATAATTTTGGAATGGTTAATACTTGATTGACATCAAGCTCCACCATTTTGCCTTCGCTATCTTCGGCGATGACAGGAAAGAAATTTAAGAGTTGTTTGATATTCTCTTTTCGTTGATTTTCTGTGCCACCACCATTTGAAGTGTTTGACAATAAATTATTGGCAAATTCATCATAAATAATCAAAGTGCGTTCTGGAGCAAAATCAAAAACATAAGCATTGTGTTTTTGCAAAACTTGTCCGTCTTTTTCATATACCCACGGATTTTGGGCTCTAAATGCTGTTTGCCAATATTGTGCTGGCGATTTGACTGGATAACATCAAGACCGCCGTCCACTCTGGAATGGTGATGCCTGTGGTGAGTTGTCCTACCGATAGTGTAATGGTTTTGTCGTGGTTTTTAATGGCTTCTTTGACTCGTTGTAGGGCTCCTTGGTTGATGATTTCATTATCAAAACGCCCATCGCCTGCTGCCAAAATAATATGGTAATTTTCAAAAACAGGGTGATTTTCTAGCAATTTTTTTAATGCTTTGGCACTGGCTACACGGTCTAAATACCAAAACGAGTGCTTGATTTCATCTCGCAATTCTTTGGTAGAAAAAGGGTATTTTTCATTTTTACTTAAAGTATCTAACCATTTTTTGACTTCTTTTTCGTGTTCAAATTTGCCTTTATCATTGGTCGCAAAAAATTCATTTAAATCAAAAGTAAAATCCAGATTTTGACCTTTAATATCCGCCCCCTTATTCACTTTATCGCTAATCATCGCACTCATCTGATAGCTAAATAAATTTAAAGTAGGTAGGGTTTTGTAAGGATTGCTATCTTCGTTAGACCAATTTAATTTAGCCGATTGTTCATCTATATAGCTCCAATTATAAATTTCATCTTGGGTAAATTTACCGTCCGCCAACGCTTTAAATGGCGTACCTGATAAATGCAGGGTGAAATCTCGGCTAATTTGCTCAAATGCGACATTGGTTTTTAAGGTATCCACGCCTTCATGAGCTTCATCAATGACCAACAAATCCCATTCTAACTCTTTTACCCATTTTAATTTATCCAGCGTGCCGTCTAGGCTAAAATGCATCGACCCTTTTAAATCTTGCAAAGAAATAAAAGCAATCATATGCTTTTTGCCGTTAGGCTTTGTCATTTGTTCCAAATATTGTTCACGGCTTAAAGTCGCTCTATCCTTTAACGCATCAGTACTTGAAACAAAGGCAAAATCGGTCTGCCACGCAATAAATTGCTCAAAATCATCGAACCACGAATTGGCGATTGCAGGGCGGTTGGTAACAATCAATACTTTTTTGGCTTTTAATTTTATTGCCAAATCATAAGTGGTTAAAGTTTTACCAAATCTTGGCTTGGCATTCCACAAAAATTCACTATGCAGATTGTCTTTAAAATACGCCAAAGTTTGATTGACCGCATCTTGTTGCTCTTGGCGTAATTGATATTCACAATGCTCTTTGGCTTGATTATAATATTGAGTAACAAAATCATTAAAATCATCCAAACTTTTTTTGGGTGTGCCATTATAAAAAAACCATTCTTTTTGTTTTTTGATATTTTTATGGCGTGTCAAATAATCGTGCAATAAATGGTCATTAAAATAACTATCTTCGTCTTTATGAAATTTAGCAAGTTTGTGCCATAATAAATCATATGTCAAATCCACCGTGCCAACCTGTTCTTTGATGCGAGTATGCACATCTTCGCGTTCGGTATAGCCGATTTTTACCCATCCTTCTTTATCGCTGACAGTTGGCAATATATACGCATAAATTTGTGGATAAATTCTTTTGGTTGTTTGCAGGTTTACTTTACTCATTGGCTACTCTCCATAAAATCAATCAGTTTGCCTGTCTGCCAATTTTTGATTTTGGTAGGCCGACCTTGATGTATGATGGTTTTTGGTTTTGGGTCATCAAATAAATCTGTCTGATAACTTATAATCGTTTCAATTCTTTTTGATAAAGGAATGCACTTTGTCAAGCCGTCCATTTGAAAAATGTTATAGCTGATGATTTTGGCAATTTGTTTTAAAGCATCATAAGGTGGTTTGTCGCCCCATTTGTCGCAATAATAGTCATAATAAGTTGCCAATAAATTCTGCCTTGCTAACAATAAAGAATCGCCATTCCACTCAAAACCATAGCAAGATTGATAGGCTTTTTTGACGAATTTTTGCCATTTTTGTTTATGATGAATTTCTGTGTTAATTCTTTGTAATTTTCTATCCAAAAACCCCACTCTTTTATTTATGGCAATTTTTTTGGCGGTGGACATTTCATAGCGATTGGCGATATACGGAGCTTCCCCGCAAGTAATCTCAAGCCAAATGCGTGAAATATAAGTTGTTAAATCGTCATTGATAAAATTTGCATCCAATGCATCATTTTGTAATTTGACCACCCAACTGGGGGTAAAATTTTTGGTACGCTGTTTTTGTTCTGATTTTGGCTTTAATGCTCGTGGTACAATCAAGCCTTTGTTATCGCCGGTGATGAGATTGGGTGTGATTTGACAAGTGGCTTGATAATGCTCACTCAAATATTCATAGTTATTATTTGCCCAAATAATATTGCATTTGCGTTTGCTATAAAAAGAAGCACTTCGATCTTTTAATAAAATCTCTAAAATTTCAGGACAATGTTGGTATAAGGCGTTTTCACTGATATTGATAACGCTTAAATTGGGTGTGTTTTTTTCAAAAAAGAGTGGCTTGGCGGTCATCATGCACCGCCTTGTTGCAGGCATATAAAAAACCCACCACCAAACGGCAGTAGGCTAAAAAACGAGTAAAATTTGGCTTGACTTCTAGTTAAAAGTCGGCAAAATAACGGCTGAACGGCTGAACGGCTGAACGGCTGAACGGCTGAACGGCTGAACGGCTGAACGGCTGAACGGCTGAACGGCTGAACGGCTGAACGGCTGAACGGCTGAACGGCTGAACGGCTGAACGGCTGAACGTTATAAGGTTGGCAAATTGATTTGCAATCATTTTATTTATGTATTTTATAAAAGCAATGTTAAGTAAAGTTATTTGATGGTTATTTTAGCATAAAAATTAACGACTTGCCGATAAAAAACACCCCCAATTGGGAGTGTTTTTTATGTAACAATTAACCGTTTGGCTGTTCTTAGCAGTTGCAACCTAAGTCATAACGGTCAGCGTTCATTACCTTGGTCCATGCTTTAACAAAGTCACGAGCGAATTTCTCGCCAGAGTCGTCTTGTGCGTAAAGCTCTGCATAGGCACGAAGGATAGAGTTTGAACCGAATACCAAATCCACACGAGTGGCGGTAAACTTAGTTTCGCCAGACTTACGGTCTACAATGTTGTAGCTGTTGCGACCTGTTGGCTCCCACTTGTTGCCCATATCCACAAGGTTACGGAAGAAGTCAGTGGTCAATACACCGACACGGTCGGTAAAGACACCGTGCTTGCTGTCGCCATGGTTAGCACCTAACACACGCAGACCGCCGACAAGCACAGTCATTTCAACAGCGGTTAAGCCCATTAGCTGTGCACGATCAAGCAATAACTCTTCTGGCTGTGGTTCATAGTGAGCTTCTTGGAAGTTTCTAAAGCCATCGTGGATAGGTTTTAGATACTCAAAGCTCTCAACATCAGTCATCTCTTGAACGGCATCGCCACGACCTGCATTAAATGGTACTTCCACATTAAACCCTGCGTCTTTGATGGCTTTTTCAACAGCAGCTGTACCACCTAGCACGATAAGGTCAGCGATAGATACATTGGTCTGAGCTGATAGTTTTTCGTAAACAGCCAAAACTTTAGCTAGGCGTTCAGGTTCGTTGCCAATCCAGTCTTTTTGTGGAGCTAGGCGAATCCTTGCACCGTTTGCACCACCACGATAATCCGACTGGCGGAAAGTACGAGCACTATCCCAAGCGGTTGCCACAAGTTCAGAGATGCTTAGACCAGATGCCAAGATTTGTTCTTTCAAAGAAGCAACTTCTGCATCGGTTGGTACATATTTAGGTGCAGGAATTGG
Organism: Moraxella sp. E33BD; assembly: GCF_041807865.1. Taxonomy (NCBI): domain Bacteria; kingdom Pseudomonadati; phylum Pseudomonadota; class Gammaproteobacteria; order Moraxellales; family Moraxellaceae; genus Moraxella; species Moraxella sp. E33BD. The sequence goes on from NZ_JBGTZD010000009.1 coordinate 101,860, forward strand.
ATCTTGCCAAATCAAGTCTTCTTGTGGTACAAGTGGACCTTTATAACGAGATTTTGGTCCCATGTCACGGTGAGTCAGCTTAAACCATGCACGAGCAAACGCATCGTCAAACGCTGCTTGGTCGTTTAAGAATTTTTCAGAAATCGCACGGTATTCTGGGTCTTTGATAAGTGCCATATCGCCATCGTTCATCGTGATTTTGCGTTTGATGGACGGATCGTTTTGGTCAACTGGCATGTCCTCTTCATCCATTTCGGATGGTTCCCACTGTTTTGCTCCAGCAGGCGAGTGAACGATTTGGAACTTGTCTTCATATTTGAACAATAATTTGAAGAACTCGTTATCCCAGCGGTCAGGGTTGGTTGTCCATGCACCTTCGATACCAGAGGTAACTTTGCCTGGATTTGGTTGACTCCAGCCCAAGCCTTGCTCTGCGATGTCGGCCGCTTCAGGTTCTGCACCCATTTTGGAGGCGTCGCCATTACCATGCTGTTTACCGATGGTATGACCACCAGCCACCAAAGCGACAGTTTCTTCAACGGTTACACCCATACGCTTAAAGGTGATTTTCATATCACGAGCGGTTTTTAGTGGGTCAGGGTTACCGTCCACGCCTTCTGGGTTGATGTAGATAAGACCCATCATTACAGATGCTAGTGGGTTTTGCAAATCACGGTCGCCAGACCAGCGGTTGCCTTTTGAGCCTGTTTTGGCAAGCCATTCGGTCTCGCTACCCCAATAGGTGTCTTTTTCTGGATGCCAGATGTCTTCTCGACCAAAGGCAAAGCCAAAAGTTTTTAGACCGGCGGCTTCATAGCCCATCGTGCCTGCTAAGATGATTAGGTCAGCCCAAGAGATTTTGTTGCCATATTTTTGTTTGATGGGTTGCAACAAACGGCGAGCTTTGTCAAGGTTTGCGTTGTCAGGCCAAGAATTTAGCGGAGCAAAGCGAATATTACCAGTGTTGGCACCGCCACGACCGTCCGCTGCACGATAAGAACCTGCTGAGTGCCATGCCAAACGACCCATCAAACCGCCATAGTAACCATGGTCAGCAGGCCACCAGTCTTGGCTAGTGCGAAGTACTTCTTCTAGATCTTTTTTTAGGGCATCAACATCTAATTTTTTGAGTTCTTCGGCGTAGTTGAAATCCTCGCCAAGCGGATTAACTTTTTTGTCGTGTTGGTGCAAGATGTCAAGGTTTAGGGCTTTTGGCCACCATGCCATTGGGCTTTGACCATCTAGGCTGTTACTGCCATGAAATGGACAGCCTTGCGGTGCACCTGCTGTTTTTTGGCTGTCATTTAGTTCATTTAAAACTTCGTTACTCATAACCACTCCTCGTTTGGATTAAAAGCTGGCATTTGCTTGCTTAAAAATATTTTAAGTTGGCCAACAGAGAAATAATGGGAGACTTCCCATGATTTTTCAATGATTATAAGTGGTTAAAGTACTTTGGTAAAATATAATAATTTGATAGCTTGGTTTGGTTTTTTTAATTAAAAATAATGATTGAAATATTAAAAATTGATTAGAAAAATATATCATCATTGACGGCGATGACTTTGCTATCAAGAGACATAAAAAAGACTGCTAACTGACGGTCTTTTTGAGTATTTCTATCTCATCTATTCATCGTCGCCATAGTATTTGACGCCAATTTTAATCGGCTCTCGCCCTTGACTGCGGCGAAAATTATTGGTATCACGCAAAGAATAAGCACAACCGCAGTATTCTTGCTGATAAAAATGTTCTCGTTTGCTAATCTCAATCATGCGACTACTGCCACCGCCTTTACGCCAGTTAAAATCCCAGTAGTCCAAACCTTCATAGGGGGCGACCGCACGATGACCGCAATCATTGATTTGAGCCATATTTTTCCAACGGCTAATACCTAATGAGCTTGTCATTACAGGAAAGCCATTTTCATGGGCGTATAAGGCGGTGCGTTCAAATCGCATATCAAAACACATGGTACAACGGCGACCTCGCTCGGGGTCCTGCTCCATGCCTTTGGCACGAGCAAACCAGTTATCCATGTCATAATCTGCATCAATAAAGGGAATGCCGTGCTTTTTGGCAAAGGCGATGTTTTCGTTTTTGCGGATTTCGTATTCTTTTTTTGGGTGGATATTAGGATTATAAAAATAAATGGTAAATTCAATGCCACTAGCAAGCATGGCTTCCATGACCTCGCCTGAACAAGGGGCACAGCATGAGTGCAATAGTACTTTTTTATGTCCATTTGGTGGGGTTAAAATCTCACGGTCAATCGGTGTTAGGTGTGGATTGGTGGGGTCAGCCTTGGCAATTTGTGGCTTGGTTTTTGAGTTTGGCTGATGTTTTGGGTTGTGTGTTTGTACGGTCATGATGTTTTTTGGTCGTTAAAAATGCACTTATTATATCATTTTTTGACTAATTTTGATAAAATTTACCAAATTTTGAACCAATAAAGAGAAGTGTTATGAAATTAACTTGGCATGATACGCTGGATATCGCCATTGAGCTGTCTGAAAAATACCCAGATGAAGATGTGCAATATATTCGCTTTACTGATTTGCATCGTTATGTGTGTGAACTTGCAGGGTTTGATGATGATCCTAATAAATCAAACGAAGCCATCTTGGAAGCTATTCAGATGGCATGGCTTGATGAATTAGATTGATTGTTTAGACCGAACAAGCAGGCTTGTAGATATTTGATTTGCCCCATTTCTTGAACCATTTAAGGTCGTGTGGCTTTAAGTGGTTTTTTGTGGCAATTGAATCATGGTTATCTGGTATTGAAGTGTTGGCTTGTGAGATGGTTTTTGTTCTATTTTAGATAAGTTTTATCGCTGTGTAACAAATAATAACCATTACTTATAAATCATATGATGAAAAGTTTGTTTTTCTTACGCAAGTGTGTTTTAATGATGGGGTTTGAGCATTAGGGTTTGTTGTCTTATGATTAACTCTATGCTTATGATCAACTTTATGGTGATATTGGATCATGTCTGCTTTTTTGTTGTGAGGGAGTAAATATGCAACAGCAAAATTCTACTCGTATGGGACGATTTTTAAAGGGTGTAGAATGGCTTGGCAATCTTTTGCCACACCCTGCGATTTTATTTGTATGGATGTCAGGGATACTGCTTGCATTATCTGCTGTGATGTCTTATATGGGTGTTTCGGTCATTGACCCTCGCCCAGAGGGTGCAAAAGGTCGTGCCGAAGATGGCATGATTTATGTCAATAACCTACTTAATGGCGAAGGGCTTGCTAGAATTGTTGAAAATCTGGTGTCGAACTTCACAGGGTTCATACCGCTTGGCACGGTGTTGGTTGCTTTGCTTGGCGTAGGTATTGCTGAGCGTTCTGGCATGATATCGGCTGCACTTCGTGGGCTTGTTATGAACGCACCACCTAAGATAGTAACGCTTGTGATTGTCTTTGCAGGCATCATGTCAAATACCGCATCAGAGTTGGGTTATGTGGTGCTAATTCCACTGGCGGCGATGATTTTTCATTCACTTGGCAGACACCCATTGGCAGGATTGGCCGCCGCCTTTGCAGGTGTTTCAGGTGGGTATAGTGCCAACTTGCTACTAGGTACTGTTGATCCTTTATTGTCTGGCATTAGCCAAGAGGCGGCACGCATCATTGACCCTGAATATATGGTGGGTGCAGAAGCCAACTGGTATTTTATGGCAGTAAGTACATTTTTAATCAGTGGTTTGGGATATTTTATCACTGAAAAAATCGTTGAGCCATCTTTGGGTAAATACAATCCTAATGACGCCAACGACCCAAGTGTGCTAGACAACAAAGTGGATCGACTGACCGCCATTGAGAAAAAAGGGCTTTTCTGGGCTGGTGTGTCGATGGTTGTTTTTTGTTTGTTATTGGCATGGACGATTGTGCCTGCCAATGGCGTGTTAAGACATCCTGAGACAGGTCTTGTGGCAGGTTCGCCATTTTTGCATGGTATTGTGGTGTTTATTTTTGTGTTTTTTGCCATTCCAGGCATTGTGTACGGTAAGATTACAGGCACCATCAAAACCAATAACGATGTGGTAGATGCCATGAGTGCTGCCATGAGTTCTCTTAGTATGTATATCGTACTGGTATTCTTTGCCGCTCAGTTTACTGCATTTTTTAACTGGTCAAATATTGGTTCGGTCATGGCGGTGTCAGGGGCGAACTTTTTGAACGAGATTGGTTTGACAGGACCTTTGCTATTGGTTGGTTTTATTTTGATTTGTGCATTTGTCAATCTGATGCTTGGGTCGGCATCTGCTCAGTGGGCGATTACCGCACCGATTTTTGTGCCAATGCTTATGCTCACAGGCTATGCACCAGAGATGATTCAGGCGGCGTATCGTATTGGTGATAGCACCACCAATATCATCACGCCGATGATGAGTTACTTTGGTCTTATCATGGCGGTGGCAATTCGTTATAAGAAGGATACAGGTGTTGGCACATTGATGTCGCTGATGATTCCTTATTCGTTTATTTTCCTAGTGGGCTGGACAACCCTGTTTTGCATTTGGGTGTTCGTACTTGGCTTGCCTGTTGGACCAGGTTCGGCAACTTACTATACGCCTTGATGGCAATCATCAAAACCCCCTAAATATTAGGGGGTTTTGACTGGTGGTTGGAACTAGGCGATTAATTTTTTTAAGATTTTGCCATAAATCAACGATAATTTCTCCAAATCATCTACCGCCACCTTTTCATCAATCTGATGAATGGTGTCATTTAATACGCCAAGCTCTACTACTTGGGCATTCATAATGGGAGCGATAAATCTGCCATCTGATGTACCGCCACTCGTAGAAAGTTTGCTGTCTGTCCCTGTAGTTTCTTTGATGGCAGAGACGACTGCATCAACAAAGCTACCTCGCTTAGTTAAAAATGGCTCGCCTGATAGATTCCATTCTATCTCATAAGTCGCCTTGCTGTCCTTAAAATGTTTATCCAAAATGGCGTGAGTTTTGGCTTTTAGGCTCTCTGCTGTGTTTTCGGTGCAATAGCGAAAATTAAACAGCATTTGTACATTTCCAGCGATGACATTGCTTGCACCTGTGCCACCATTTAGGTTGGATATTTGCATACTGGTTGCTGGAAAATAGGCGTTGCCATCATCCCATTTGGTCGCCACAAGTTCGGCAAGAGCAGAGGCAAGTTCGTGCATGGGATTGACCGCCAGATGTGGATAAGCGATGTGCCCTTGTTTGCCAGTTACGGTAAGTCTGCCATTTAATGAGCCACGCCTGCCGTTTTTGATGATATCACCAAGTGTACGGGTGCTAGATGGTTCGCCCACAAGACAAAAGTCCATACGCTCACCGCGCTCCGCCAACGCTTGCACAACTTTTTGAGTACCGTTGATTGCCACACCTTCTTCATCTGATGTGATGAGTAATGAGACATCACCCTTATGGCTAGGGTTTTGTTTGATGAATTCATCACACGCCACACAAAAACAAGCAATCGCAGTCTTCATGTCAGACGCACCACGCCCCCATAGATAACCATCTGCAATAGTCGCCGAAAAGGGTGGGTAGGTCCAAAGTTTCTCATCGCCTACAGGCACAACATCGGTATGTCCTGCAAAACATAAGTGTGGAGCGGTAGGGTCTGTGCCTTTTTTCTTAGCATAGAGATTTTTGATTTGGGCGTTACTGCCTTGATCATTAGGGTCGCCAAAGAACATGAATTCGCATTCAAAGCCTAACGCACCCAAAAAATCTGCCAAGATGTTTTGGCACTCAAAGTCATTGGGGGTAACAGATGGTTCTTTTAATAAAATGGTGGATAAAGATAGAACAGGGGTCATGGGAGTTCCTAATTGTTATAACCGGCTTGAGTTAAATCTAGGCATTATACACGATGATAATCAATACAATACTACAAGTAAGTTGCTTTTATCCAAGATGATTGAATGAAGTCATCAACATCTTAGAATGTGCTTTTTTAAGCTAAAAGGTTGCCACTTGATGAATCGCAACCTCAATGGTGTCGCCAATTTTATGGGCAGGGCGGTCTTTGGTCATGGAAGTTTGCATAAATAGTGTATCGCCCTGATTGTTTTGTAGGGTGTAAAGCCAGTCTCCTCCACGAAAATCCCTGTCTATGATGCTAACAGCGATGCCTTGATTGTTTGTTTGAATGACATCATGCGGTCTGATGAGCATCTGTGTGTCTAGGCTGTTGTTTGGCAATAAAGGAATAAAACCAAAAGAGCATTCCATACCATTGGGGTGAACTTTGAGAATATCGTATAAGACACCTTCTCCGACAAAACTGGCAACCTGTGCATTGGTGGGGCGGTGATACAGTACTTCTGGGTCTGCCCACTGCTGAATGATGCCATCTGCCATTACGCCAATCACATCTGCCATGGCAAAAGCTTCAGACTGTTCATGGGTTACCAAGATGGCACTGACATTTTGTGATTTGAGTAGCTTGCGTACTTCTTTGGATAGGTTGGTGCGTAGCTCAACATCAAGGTTGGAAAAAGGTTCATCAAGCAAGATTAGCTTAGGTTTTGGGGCGAGAGCACGCACCAAGGCAACTCGTTGCTGTTGTCCGCCTGATAGCTCATGTGGATAACGATGCTTGTATGCATTTAGATTGACCAGTGTCAATAACTCATCAATGCGAGCATTTTTTTTGGATTTATCCAAATGACTTAAGCCAAATCCGACATTTTGAGCCACAGTCAAATGTGGAAAAAGGGAGTAATCTTGAAATACCATGCCGATTTGGCGTTGGTGAGCAGCAATGTTGGTGTTGTTATTAAATAGTGTATGGTCATTTAAAGAAATCACCCCAGTGCTTGGCTTTTCAAAACCAGACAGACAGCGTAGTATGGTTGTTTTACCGCAACCAGAAGCACCAAGCAGGCAAGCGATTTCACCAGTTTTTAAAGTAAAATTGACATCGCTTAAAATCGTCTTGTTGTCAAACTTGATGGATAAATTTTCTACGGTTAGCATAACTTAGCTCTTTTGGTCTATTTTGACGAATAAAATGACAGGAATTAGTCCTGTTAGCACGATGGTCAATGCAGGCAAGGCGGCTTGTTCGTACATACCTTCGCTTGTAAAAGAATAGATGCGTATTGCCAGTGTGTCCCAGTCAAACGGACGCATCATCAAAGTGATTGGCATTTCTTTCATGGTATCTACAAATACCATGAGTAGGGTAACGCCCAACGAACTTTTAATGAGGGGTAAATGTACCTTAAAAAGTGATGAAAGAGGTGTTGCCCCTAGGCTTTTGGCGGCTTCAATGTGGGTACTTTTAATGCGTTTCATGCCAGAATCCATTGTTTGTACACCTAATGCCAAAAAACGAATCAAATAAGCAATGAGTAGAACAATGACTGTTCCTTTAAAGATGGCATCATGCTCGGCAAATGCTGGTATGTATTCAATCAAATAATTATCCAAAAACGCCACAGGAATGAACACACCTACCGCCAGCACTGAGCCAGGAATGGCATAACCAAGCGTTGCGATTCTAGCACTGATTAGGGTAAATTTGCTAGTATCATGGCGAATGCTTAGACTAATAAAAAAGGCAAAGATAGAAACGAGTGCAGCGGCAGATAGGCTAGCGATGATGGAGTTTTTGGTTTGTTCAACAACAGCGATAAAATCAATGCCCTGCCAAGTTTCAATAACCCATAGACTAAGCTGTATGATGGGTAATAAGAATGCCAAAAACAATATGCTAGCACAGTAACTAAATGCCAGCCATTTTTTGATACCATGTAAGGCAATGATGCGATGATAACTACTGCGACCTGTGCTTTCAAAACTTTTGCGGCCACGGCTAAGTTGCTCTAATACCAAAAAGATAAACACCAAGCCAACCAAAAGACTTGCTAGTTGCTTGGCGGTTTCAATGCTAAAAAAACCATACCACGCTTGATAGATGGCGGTGGTAAAAGTATCATAACCAAAAATAGATACCGCCCCAAAGTCCGCCAACACTTCCATCAATGCCAATATGATGCCACTGGCAATCCAAGGGCGTGCCATGGGCAAGGCGATTTTAAAAAAGGACTGTCGATTTGACAACCCTAAGGATGCACCAACTTCTAAAGCACGATTACCCATGCTACTAAAGGCGTTTTTGGAGAGTAAATAGACATAAGGATATAAAGTTAGGCTCATGACGAGTGCCAAGCCACCGCCATGCCTAATGTTAGGCAGACCATTGTTAAGCCCCCATGCTTCTCTTAGATAAGTACTGATGACACCCGTATAATCAAAAATCCCAAGCTGTACAAAAGCCAGTACATAAGCAGGCACCGCCAAAGGTAGCATCATTGCCCAAGAAAAGAGCCGTTTGAGTGGAAAGTGATACATGGCGGTTAGCCAAGCGGTACTTGTGCCAAGTACGGTTACGCCGATGCCTACGGATAATGCGAGCCATAGTGTATTTTTTAATAAATGACCCAGTTCATAATCAAGTAAAAACTGCCAAATCTCGGTATCAAACTCACCTAGGGAAGATAAAATGACACCTAAAGGAATGATGACTAATAAAGAACAAAGTCCGAGCCATAAGCGTGCAATCAGCGTTGAATTTGTCATAATTGTGCTAATCTATATAGGGTGATAATGATTGCTTATTAATGATGATAATAATTATTGTTAATATACCAATATTGTATTATAATATAGCAGAAAACGGCAGTATTTTGTGAAATTTTTTATCAAAAGATTGCCATCTGGTGTTTTATTTTAATGTATGCCATTAGATTGGCTTTTTTAAAGAAGGACGAGTTTATGTTAAAAAAAATTTTGACCGCTCAGGTGGCTGTATTGATGGCACTACCAGCATTTGCTAGCGAATTGGTGGTTTATTCATCTCGTGCTGACGAGCTTTTAAAACCGATTGTGCAGGCATACCAAACCAAAACAGGCACAAAAGTTACACTGGTTAATGATAAAGATGGCCCATTGATGGCAAAGATTAAAGCTGAGGGTAAAAATACCAAAGGTGATGTGCTGATTACTGTTGATGGAGGAAATTTGTGGAAAGCTTCACAAATGGGGCTACTTCGTTCAATCAATTCCACTGCACTAAAAAATAACATTCCATCACACCTAAGAGCTGCTAATAACCAATGGTTTGGTCTGTCAGTGCGAGCTCGTACCATTTTTTATAATGCCAAGACTGTCAACCCAAGCCAACTTTCAACTTATGCTGATCTAGCTAATGAAAAATGGAAAGGTAGGTTATGTCTACGCACTTCTAATAATGTGTACAATCAATCATTGGTAGCAACCATGATTGCCAATCACGGTCAAGCAACAACTGAGCGTGTCGTTAAAGGTTGGGTGAATAACCTAGCAACCACGCCATTTTCTAATGATACGGCATTATTAGAAGCAATCAATGCAGGTCGCTGTGATGTGGGTATTGCCAACACTTATTACTATGGTCGTTTGATCAATAAAACGCCTGCCGTTGCAAATAATGTTAAAGTATTCTTCGCTGATCAAGGCGGTAAAGGTACGCATGTCAATGTTTCTGGTGCGGGTGTACTAAAACACAGCAAAAACCCAGCCGAGGCTCAAAAATTCATCGAATGGCTATCAAGTGCAGAAGCTCAAAAATTATATGCCGACCGTAATTTTGAGTATCCTGCCAATGCTCGTGTAAGTGCCACACCACTTGTATCTCGTTGGGGAAGTTTTAAGCAGGACTTCATCAATGTCGCTGTTGCTGGTCAAAACCAACAAAAGGCCATCATGCTGATGAAAAAAGCAGGTTATAACTAATTTTTAGTTAGGTTTGATTGCTTAGCCAAACCGCACCATAATATTGGTGCGGTTTTTGCATGGAAGTTTAATAAAATATTGCTAAAGGTGTATTCTTATTAAGAATTGTTATGTTATAATATGATTATAATACAGGCGTACAGGAGCAACAAAATGATGAAACGAAAGACTTTACCACTGGCGATACTGACACTGTTAACACAGGTGGTTTATGCCGATGAGATTTTGCATGATGAACCAAGTGTGGCATTAGATCCCATGGTGGTCGCATTAAATAAGACTTTGCTATCAGGGAGTGCTTTTTCTGGCAACCAAAAGGCTTCTGACACCACTATATCTAAGTCTAAGTTGCAGCAGCGTTCAGCCACGCTAGGCAATGCCCTAGCAGGCGAGCTAGGTGTTCATTCTAATCCTTTTGGGGGTGGTGCATCCGCTCCTGTTGTGCGTGGGCAAGAGGGTGTGCGTGTCAAGGTCTTAAACAACGGCTTGGGTGTGGCGGATATGTCAAACATCAGTCCTGACCACGCCGTGTCGGTGGATACGCTACTTGCCAGTCGTGTGGAGCTTGTGCGTGGGGCAAGTACGCTTATGCACGCCAACGCTTCGCCTGCTGGGGTCATCAATGTGATAGACGGCAAAGTACCAAGCCGTCTGCCGTCTGGCGTGGAGGGCGAGTCTTTGTTTCGCTATACCACAGGCTCGGACGAAAAGCTCATTACAGGCTCGCTTGCCTTTCCGCTAGGTAGCCGTTTGGCGATGCGTGTGGAGGGTCTGGCAAGAGATGCCAATCCTTACAATGTCCCTGCCATCAAGTTTGACGGCGAGACCTTAAAGTATCTGCCTGATTCGTACAACAACACCAAAGCCAGCACCATAGGCTTATCCTACATCGGCGACAAAGGTCATCTGGGGATTGCCCATACCCTACGCCGTGAGAACTATGGGCTTGTGGGACACAATCATAAATATGACGAATGTGCTGCCCATGTCATCGACCCTCATAACAAACTTGGGCGAGGTCGCCACTATTTGACGATTTATCCGCACCTGATGGACGACACCGACATGCTTGATTCGCTCCATTTCCACTGCGGCAACGACCATGAAGCTGACCCCGCCCACAGCCACGACCATGTCTATGGACATAAGCACGACCATCATCACAAAGCCCCTTGGCTTGAAATGCGGTCAAGCTCCACAAGTATTCAAGGCGAGCTGAATCAGCCATTTAACTGGCTAGACAAAGTCAAGCTAAATTTAGGCTACACCAATTACAAGCACACTGAGTTTGACGAAGGCAAGCCCATTATGACAGGGAGCAAAGAGCGGTTTGTGCAGGGCAATCCTGTTTATTATGGCAATGATGCTTATCTGGGCAAATTAAGCTTTCATCACAGCATTAAAGACAAATACGGTCTGGTATGGGGAGCTGACTACGCCCAAAACCGCACGCACGCCCTAATCCCTAGCATTAAAGAAAAGTCAGAAAACCGCCGACCTTTGGTAGAGAACACCCAAAAATCATTGGGGCTGTTTGCCTTGACCAATGCCAAGTTTGGCAAGCTCACTTTAGAGACTGGCTATCGTTTTGAAAACACCAAAATCCCTGTGCATTATGACCTAGATGAGATTGACCACACCCTAAAACGCTATGGGCGAGCGGTTCGCCAAGAGTATCCTGATTTGACGACCTACAAGCAAAACGCCAAATCCTACGCCATTACCGCCTTGTACGACATCACACCAAAGCTTCGCCTTGATACCACTTATTCGCATAACGAACGCATACCAAGCCCGATGGAGCTTTATTATCACGGCAAGCATTTGGCGACCAATTCCTTTATGTTTGGTAACAAAAACTTGGATAAGGAAAAATCGGATAACTTAGAACTTGGTCTAAACTTCAAAGGCGATAAATGGCATATCAAAGGCAGTGTCTATGGCAATAATTTTGATAACTTTATTCACCCAGAAAATCTCTACAAGGTCGGCAACCTTGCGATGAGACGCTACACCCAGTCCAAAGCTAAGATTCGTGGGGCGGAGCTTGAAGTCGGCTATCAAGTGAACCCCAATTATAAAGTAGCAGTCTTTGGCGATAAAGTGCGTGGCAGATTGTATGACTTTGAGCCGATTTTTGTGGGTAATATCTATGGCGACAGACAGCTGGTTGGCTACGAAGACCCAGAGGAGTGTGGGTGGAGCAGAACGCACCCAGATTATGAAGAAGAGTGTGCCATCTACAAACGCCCCATCATCGGTCAAGAGACCATCACACGCCCTGACCGCCACGCTCCTAGAATGTCGCCTGACCGTCTTGGATTTCGTATCAATGGCGAACACGGTAATTGGTCGTCGTCTTTGGAGTTTAGCAAGGTCTTTGTCCAAAAACGCACATCAGAGTCTGTCGCCGCCAAATACGACAGCGAATGCCCCTATCATAACGCAGGACGCAACAAACTTTGCCCCATTTATATCAATGAGGACGCCACCGACGGCTACAATCTGCTCAATCTCGGTCTAGATTATCGTAAAAACACAGGGCGTCTCGACTATACATGGTCGGTTCGTGCCAATAATTTGTTGAACGAGAAAATCTATGTGCACAACTCATTTTTGCCCTTTGTGCCACAGCAGGGGAGAAATGTCAGCGTATCGCTAAGTATGAATTTTTAGAGGTTTTTTCTTAGGCGGTGCGATGAGATTTTAGCTAAGGGGTGGACACTACCCCTTGGTTTGACAAGCCAGTCAAAGACGGGTAGGGCGTGGTGTGTTGTCCCGCAACAAATGAACCTGCCCAAATAATAGGGTGATTATAATATAAAGCATGATGCACTGCTATTTACTTATCGTACTCATCAGAGCCTATCATCACGCCGAAGCCAAGTAGCGATAGAAAACCGTGTGCGGTTGGTGATTTCCACTTGATGTAATAGATTGCTGTCAAACACCACAAGACGATTAAGTTGTGGCAGAAGCTGTCTTGTCTGACCGATTTTATCTACAACTGTGATGTGACCACCGTCGTCAGCTGCCCAGTTGTCATTTAAATAAAATACCGCAGAAATCACTCGCTCATCTCGTCCTTTAGGATTATCTGAGTGCCATTTGTAGCCAAAACCTGACGGATAGCACGCATAATGAGCTTCGCTAGAACGAATGCCTGCATACAAGGTTTGGTTGAAATATCGCCCAAGTTCATCAATTGTTGCAAGATATGCCATACCCACAGGGCAAGATTCGTCAATCCAGCGAATACTATCGCCACGAATGGCACTTGCTCGTTCGCCATGGGTAAGCTTTGCTTCTTTATATTCTATAAAGCCACTTTCATTTTGTAAGAGGGTTAAGCCATCTTTGTCAAAGACATTGTCAAGCACCATCGTGCCTGTGGTAATAAAGTCGTCTAATTTGGGGTCAATTAGGGTGTGCCAATCGGCATAGAAAGCGGTCATAATAAATAAAAATAGCCAAAAATCGTGAGTTATGCTACCATAAGTTATTTGAAATAACACGCAATTTTATCATGAATTATAAACACGCCTATCACGCTGGCAACTTTGCTGATGTTGCCAAGCATATTTTATTATTACAGATTCTCGCCCAGTTTAGTGCCAAGGCCAAACCTTTTTATGTGCTTGATGCCTATGGTGGGCGTGGGCTGTACTCTTTGGAGGGTGTAGAGGCAACCAAAACAGGTGAAGCTGATAGAGGTATTCGTACCTTAGAAAATACCAATCTTACTACGCCACCAAAAGCCATCGCTCAGTATCTATTAGACCTTGACATTGCTCGCAAAACTTACGATAAGCATGTCTATCCAGGGTCGCCTTGGTGGATTGCTAATCATGCCTTGAACCATTCAAGTAATGCACCCTTGCGTGTCGAAGCTTTTGAGGCGGTGGCAGATGAGTACGATGCCTTAAATTACCAACTCTACCAACTCCCTATCGGTATCCATCATCGCAATGCCTTTGAGGGTGTGCCTGCTGTATTACCGCCAAAAGAAAAACGGGGCGTTATCTTACTAGACCCACCTTTTGAGCAGGAACATAAAGATTTTAGCCGTTTGGTAGATTTACTGGTGGCAAGCCACAAAAAATTTTCCACAGGAACATTTGTGCTGTGGTATCCCATCAAGAACAAAGAAGCGGTAGAGTTGTTCTATAGAAAAATGAAACGCACCGAAATCCGCCGTCAGCTTGTTTGTGAGCTAAACCTATACCCTAATGATGTGGCAGTAGGCATGAATGGCACAGGGCTTCATATCATCAATCCGCCTTGGCAATTCGACGAACACGCCAAAGCTATTTTAGAAACGCTTGCTCCAATCCTAAAACCTGCAGATGCACCTGCCATGAGCCTTGATGAGATGGCGGTGGTTAAATGGCTAGTGGGTGAATAAAACAACTCTTTAAACAAAAAAAATCATGACAAACACTCAATCCAAAAAGAACACCCATGATGATTATGATGGCATTACTTTTGAGGTGGTGGAACTAGAGGCGGTAGATGCTGAACAATCCAGTAACCAAAAAAAGGTCAGTCGTGGTGTGTACCTTGTACCAAATTTATTTACCACTGCGTCCATGCTTTCGGCGTTTTTTTCCATCATTGCCAGTAGCGAAGGACGCTTTGAGAAAGCATGTTTTGCCATTTTCCTATCTGCCATCTTGGATGGTATGGATGGGCGAGCTGCTCGAATGTTAAATGCCCAAAGCCCCTTTGGTGAGCAACTAGATAGTCTGGCTGATTGTATTGCTTTTGGGCTTGCCCCTGCCATTCTTATGTACCATTTCGCCTTGCATGAGTTAGGACGGATTGGAATTGCGTCTGCGTTTGTGTTCTCAGCTTGTGCAGCATTTCGTCTTGCCAGATTCAATGTGCAAATCGGATCGGTGGATAAGAAGTACTTCATCGGATTGGCAAGTCCTTTGGCGGCGATTTTGGTTGCTGCTAGTGTGTTGGTCTTTAAAGATCATGGTGAGGCTTTTACTTCATTATTGACCGCCATCTGTGCAGTGTGGACGGTTATTTGTGGGCTTTTAATGGTTAGTAATGTCAAATATTACAGCTTCAAAGAATTTGACCGCCAAAAAGTTCCTTTTGTCGCCCTGATTGTGGGTGTGCTGGTCATGGGTGTAGTGTTGTATGACATTCCTGTTGGCATACTTGCCATTGGTATGATTTATGCTTTGTCAGGATTTTGGACGACTTTTAAGAGAAATGCTCATTCTAAGTTATAAGGGTGAAAGCTGTTTTTTGAGTTAATATTTTAAAGATTGCCCATATCAATTATCATGCCAGTAGTTTGGGTTGATTTTACCTAGAACTGTCATTGTTTTTATTTTGATACAATAAAAAACCCCCTATCTCTGTATGGGCTTTTTCATTTATTGTTCTCTTAAGGTGGCGGCAGGGAATAATTATTGATATTTAAACCAGTAGCCAAACCTAATCATTTAATCATGCCACAATCCTAAAATTTAAAGTAGCAGTTTTAGTTTAGCAGTGCCCATCGGTCGTATGAGTCGGTATACCTAAAAATTGAATAGCTATACTTAATATGAAGTTTGGTGATGATAAAATTGAGTTCATTACTGCTTAAGCTAGAGCACTGATTTAAGTTGTACAGATGAAAAACTCTTGTCAATAATTAAATCTGATAAAGAAGGCGATGACAGCAAGATGGTATTGAATATTTTATTATTAAAAATCAATAATATACAAAATATTTATGATTTTTTTATCAAATTTCAAAAAAAGTCGTTGACACCCTGTTAAAACCCTGTATAATACCCACCACTCAAGCACAGCAAGTCATAAAAAACTTATTTAAATTCAATAAGTTAAAAAATTTGAGACGAGAATTAACAAATCTCAAAAAAACTTTAAAAATTTTTAAAAAAACGCTT